>DATFQK010000485.1:0-2103 GCA_035264345.1 Gemmatimonadales bacterium
CGAAGGAACGGTAGTCACCGTCCGAACTCAGGTCTAGCGCGCCATCCCTTTCGCCCGCTCGGCAACCGCGATCGCAATCGCCTGGTCCTGGGACCGGGCCCGCCGCAGCAGCCGCACCGCCGTCTGCATCTGACGGTCGGATAAGGCGCGCCGCCGGGCTTCGACAACCGGGCCGAACACCGTCCGGGTGATCTCATAGCCCAGCTGCTCGTCGATGTAGGCCGAAGCGTTGTCATAGGTCGGACGAGGCAGCTCCAGCCCGATCTGCTGCAGCCGCTGATACACGTCTTCCCGCATTTCGTCGGTAACCCGGAAGGACTGGAACTTCGGCGCGCCGGGTGATGTCTGAATGTCTTCCGCGTAGTCAGACAGTACGCCCCGGAACAGACCGATGTCCTCACCCAGCGCAGTCAGCAGCGCCCGCTCCGCGTCCGAACGCGGCGTGCCTCGGATCGTCAGGTCGGGCAGGATGCCGCTGGCGTCTGGAATGGCGCGTCCGGCATCGGAGTGGAAGAGGCGCGGCATCAGCGATGGCGGCCGGTTACCCACCGCGCCTTCGCCGTCGGGACGGGGCCGCTGAACCGTGCGACCACTGGGGCTGTACCAGCGGGCCGTGGTCAGCTTGATCGCGATCTCATCGCCCAGAGGATAGGTGGTCTGCAGCACGCCTTTGCCGAAGGTGGGCGTCCCCAGGATAACCGCGCGATCGTGATCCTGAAGCGCCCCCGCTATCAGCTCCGCCGAGCTTGCGGTCCCGTGATTGACCAGAAGCGCCACCCGCAGGTCGCTCCATCCACCGGACAAGCCCGCGAGATACACCTTGGAGTGCTCGGGTGAGCGTCCTTCGGAGATGGCCACCGTGTCACCAGGGTGGAGGAACAGGCTCGCGACCCTCACCCCCTCATTGATCAGCCCCCCGGGATCGCCGCGCAGATCCAGCACCAGCGATGTCATTCCGTCGTTCACCAGCCGATTGATAGCCTGGCGCAGCTCGGTTGCCGCTCCATCGCTGATGCGGCGAAGCTCGATGTAGCCGACCCCAGAGCCCAGGAAAACGCCCTCGGAGGCAGCCGGGACGCGAACCACGGTGCGGGTGAGTCGCCGCATCACGGGTGTGCTCGAGCCCCAGGGCCGAACCAGAACGGTGACGGTGGTTCCCGTGCCTCCCGCGAGAGCCTCCTCCAGCCGGCGGGCCGACCAGCCGGCGGTGCTCCTCCCATCGATGCTCAGGATGACGTCCCCGGGAGCAAAGGCGCCGCGAGCGCTCCCGATGCCGTTCCCGCCGGCCAAGCCGACATCCACCTCGGTGCCGGACATCTGCCGCTGGTACTGCCGGTAGCTCTCCTTGGTCAGCAGCTCGGCATAGGGATCGTGCAGGGAGGCGACCAGTGCCTTGGCTGCGGTCTGGTAGAGGTCGCCCTCGGCGATGGAGTCGATGTAGTGGCTGTGGATGGAGCCGACGACGTTTTCGAAGAGGCGGGCCTGCTGGTAGACGGTACCCTCCGGCGCTGCCTTTCGGCGAAGCAGCCATCCTCCAGTGAGAATGGAGAGGGAGAGAATCGCTATGAGCCCGCCCCAGCGGGCCTTAGCGGAGGGTCCTTTCATGCCGATTAGCTCCCGCGAAATGCGAGAAGGTCCGCTGGATGCATCCCCCGGAAAGATGGGAAACACCGGCTACAGAAGTCATTATCTACCGGGCAGCAAGATGGAGGCCGTCTGCAACTTAACGCCCGTGCAGATTCCCCAGATCCACCGTCAGGGTGGAGTCGCGCCAGACCGCTGCTGAGGCAACATGACACGCCTCGACGAATACGCTGGCCGGATGGCTCCCGCGCTGAAGCAGCGCGTGCAGCATCTCGTGCCGGACCAGCCACTCCTCACCCAGCGCGCTGGCGGGCAGGTAGATCCGGTTGCCCTCTCGCACCCACCAGGCATGGGCCATTTCGCCATTCAGCTCGATCGCGCCGCCCGGAGCATCGACCGCGTAGAAGGCCACGTCGGTCATCCGGCCCTGTTTCCCGGAGCAGGCGACCGTTTTCTCCCACCACTCTTGATAGAGTCCCAGCGTTGGAACTGCCCAGGATCGACCCAACGGGGCCAGCG
>DATFQK010000486.1:0-7296 GCA_035264345.1 Gemmatimonadales bacterium
AGGAGCAGGAAACGACCCCAACCGGAGCCTCCATTCAGGAGCTCACGACGGGAGAGCGCCTGGTGCGTGCCATTCTGGGGCACCGGGTTGTGGAGTTTGCTTATGAGGGCTTCAGGCGCACGGTAGAGCCGTATCTCTTGGGCATTCACGAGGCCGGCGAGCCCATTCTCCTCGGCTATCAGACCGCAGGCTTCAGCCACAGCGGCGACATTCCGGGATGGCGGACATTCATCACGACCGCCATTGGCGATGTGGATGTCACTGATCGGAGCTTTGCTGGTCCGCGATCGGACTGGAACCCGTACGGCCATTCGATGCTGGAGATCTTTGCGCGGGCCTGACTCGCGCGGCACGTCAGACGGTAGACCTGGTCCGATCCATGGTTCCCCGGGCCGCCAGCGCTGCCTGGGCGGACGCGAGCCGCGCGATCGGGACCCGGTAGGGAGAGCAGGATACGTAGTTCATACCCAGCCGGTCGCTGAAAGCCACGGCCGACGGGTCCCCGCCGTGCTCACCGCAGACGCCGAGCTTGAGGTCGGGCCGGGTCTTTCTTCCCAGGTCGCAGGCCATGGCGATGAGCTTGCCGACACCGGCCTGATCCAGCACCTGGAACGGATCGGCCTCGATGACGCCGTGCTCGAGATAGTAGGGGAGAAATCGGCCGGCATCGTCCCGGGAGAGGCCCCAGGTGGTTTGGGTGAGATCATTGGTGCCGAAAGAGAAGAACTGCGCCTCCCGCGCCAGCTCGTCTGCCGTGAGCGCGGCCCGCGGGAGCTCGATCATGGTGCCGAGCAGGTAGGGGACCGTGATCTGCCGCTCCTGAAAGACTTCCTCGGCCACTTGGCGTACGATGAGCGCCTGCTTGCGGAATTCGACCACACTGGCGGTCAGTGGGATCATGACCTCAGGCATCACCCGTCCCTTGCGGGCGGCCACGGTGCAGGCGGCCTCGAAGATGGCGCGCACCTGCATGGCGGTGATTTCGGGGTAGATGATCCCCAGCCGGCAGCCCCTCAGCCCGAGCATCGGGTTCACCTCGTGGAGGCTGTCCACGATCTGCTTGAGCGTGGCCGCCGGCATCTTCAACTCGCGAGCGAGCGTTTCTATTTCGGAGGCTTCCTTGGGCAGGAACTCGTGGAGGGGCGGATCCAGCAACCGGATGGTCACCGGATACCCCTCCATAGCGCGGAAGATGGCCTCGAAGTCGCCTCGTTGCATGGGCAGCAGCTTGGCCAGTGCCGCCCGCCTGCCGGCCGGATCCTGGGCCACGATCATTTCCCGCATGGCCACCAGGCGGTCGCCTTCGAAGAACATGTGCTCGGTGCGGCAGAGCCCGATTCCTTCGGCCCCGAAATCGCGGCCCCGGTGTGCGTCGGCCGGCGTATCGGCGTTGACTCTGACCCTGAGCTGCATGATCCGGTCGGCCCACTTCATCACCCGGTTGAAGTTGCCGCTCAGCTCCGGAGGAATGAGCGCGGCCTGGCCGGCGAATACTTTACCACTGCTTCCGTCCACCGTAATCCAGTCTCCCGCTCCCAGGCTTCGGCCATTCACCGAGAGCCGACTCGCCTTCTCGTCCACCTGAAGCGACTGGGCGCCGGCCACGCAGGGTTTCCCCATGCCGCGGGCCACCACGGCGGCGTGGGAGGTCATCCCTCCTCTCGCGGTGAGAATGGCCTTGGCGGTCACCATGCCGTGGAAGTCTTCGGGCGAGGTCTCCCGCCGCACCAGGATCACCGCCTGTCCCGCCCGGCCCATCCGCTCCGCCTCATCGGCGTCGAACACGATGGTACCACAGGCGGCTCCCGGGGAGGCGGGGAGGCCCGTCGTGAGCAGATCCAGCCGACTGTTGGGATCGATCATGGGATGGAGCAGCTGATTCAGGTCGTTGGGCGGGATTCGGGCAACGGCTTCCTGCTCGGTGATCACCTCTTCGTCCACCATGTCGCAGGCGATCCGGACCGCCGCGTGTCCCGAGCGCTGGGCCCGCCGGGTCTGCAGCATGTAGAGATTGCCGCGCTCGATGGTGAACTCCATATCCTGCACGTCCCGGAAATGCCGCTCCAGCGTGCGTGCTACCCGCTCCAGCTCCTGATAGGCATGCGGCAGGCGATCCTTCAGCTGCCCGATAGGCATCGGGGTCCGGGTGCCTGATACCACGTCTTCGCCCTGGGCGTTGAGCAGAAACTCGCCGTACAGGCGCTGTTCTCCGGTGGACGGATCGCGGCTGAACGCCACCCCGGTGCCGGAATCCTCGCCCAGGTTACCGAACACCATGGCCACGATATTCACCGCTGTTCCCATGGAATCCGGAATGTCGTGGAGCTTTCGGTAATCGATGGCACGGCGGGTGTTCCAGCTCTCGAACACGGCGGCAATGGCTCCCCACAGCTGGTCGAGCGGCTCCGAGGGGAACTCCCGTCCCGACTCCTTCCGCACGTGCTCCTTGAACCGGCGGACGATCGCCTGCATCTCTTCAACCGGCAGGTCGATGTCCCGCTCCGACCGGCAACGCTGCTTGTGCTCGTCCAGGATTTGCTCGAAAGGCTTTCTGGGCAGCTCGAACACTACGCCGCCATACATCTGCACGAACCGGCGGTAGGAGTCCCAGGCGAAGTGGGCATTTCCGCTCTGCCGGGTAAGGCCCTCCACGGTGACGTCGTTCAAGCCCAGGTTGAGGATCGTCTCCATCATTCCCGGCATCGAGACGGCGGCCCCGGAGCGGACCGACACCAGCAGCGGATTTTCCCCGTCGCCCAGATGCTTTCCGGTTGTGGCCTCCAGCCGCTGCAACGCGTTTTCGACCTGGGACTGCAGCCGTCTGGGAAACTGGCCGCTTTCGAGGTAGTGAATGCAGAGGTTGCTGGCGATGGTGAAACCGGGCGGAACCGGAATGCCGATGGTGGTCATCTCGGCGAGACCGGCGCCCTTGCCGCCCAGAATGTCCTTCATGGCCGCGGTCCCTTCGGAGCGGCCCTGACCGAAGGAGTAAACCAGCGGCTGGGTGTACGGGCCGCTCATGCGGGAGTGGCGATCAGAGGTGTTGCATGTCGAAGACGCACCGGATCGTCAGGGATGGGGGTAGGGTACTTACCCGAGAAACAGGCGTGACAGAATCCGGTGTCCTTGCCGGCCGCGTGAAGCATCCCGTTGAGTGAGAGGTAGCCCAGGCTGTCGACCGCGAGAAACTGACGGATCTCTTCGACCGAGTGGGTGGCGGCGATCAGCTCTTCCCGGCTCGGTGTGTCGATGCCGTAGTGACAGGGGCCGGTAATCGGGGGCGAGCCCAGTCGGAGGTGTACCTCACGGGCGCCGGCCGAGCGGATCATCTGCACCAGCTCTTTGCTGGTGTTGCCCCGGACCAGGCTGTCATCCACCACCACCACCGACTTCCCATGGATCACTTCCCGCACCGGATTGAACTTGATCTTGACCTTGGCCACCCTGAGCGCCTGCGTGGGATTGATGAACGTGCGGCCCACATAGTGATTCCGGATGAGACCGTATTCCAGTTTGATCCCGGATACCTCGGAAAATCCCAGCGCCATCGCGTTGGAGCTGTCGGGAACGCTGAACACCACCTCACCACCCCGCGCGGGCTGTTCCCGGGCCAGCTGCCGTCCCAGTTCCCGACGGACCCGGTCGACGGACTCGCCGAACACGGTGCTGTCGGGGCGGGCGAAGTAAACCAGCTCGAACACGCAGCGCGTGACCGGCCGGGGAGCCAGGCGCGGCAGGTGAGTTACCTGGCCATTATCGATCCGGACGAAGTCACCGGGCCGGAGCTCGCAATGGAAGGTGGCCCCGATCAGATCGAGGGCGCATGACTCCGAGGCCACCACGATGCCCGTGCCCAACCGGCCGATAACCAGCGGGCGAAAGCCCCGGCTGTCCACCGCGGCATACATGGTCCGGCCGACCGTAATGATCAGGCTGTAGGCGCCGTCTACCTGCTCCAGGGCCTCCCGGATCTGGTCATCTACGGTGTCCTCCTCCGATCGGGCGATGAGGTGGACCAGCACCTCGGTGTCGCTCGAGCTGGTGAAGATGGCGCCGCGCTCGACCAGGTCCCGCTTGATGGCATCAGCATTGATCAGGTTGCCGTTGTGGGCGATGGCGAGGGGACCACACCTGGTGTTGACGCTGCAGGGCTGCGCGTTTGCCAGAACGGTGCTGCCCGTGGTCGAGTAGCGGGTGTGCCCCACGGCGACATCACCGGGAAGGCTGGCCAGGGTCTGCTCGTCGAAATTCTCCGAGACCAAACCCATGCCCCGGTGAGAGCGGGCCATGCCCTCCCGGTCGATGGCCACGATACCCGCGCTCTCCTGTCCCCGGTGCTGCAGGGCGTATAGACCGAGATAGGCCAGCCGGGCCGCGTCAGGTAGCGCGGAAACGCCGATGATGCCACACATGCTATTCTCCTGCCGCGCGGTCCACGTCGGCGTGTTGCATTCGCCGGGGGATCGCCTCGTAGTAGATCCGTCGCAATGCTTCGGTGCTCCAGGAGAACAGGTGGGGGCCCACTTGGAGTTCCAGGGTTCCAGCACTCTCGACCAGCCCGGCTCGGAAGATCGGCACGCCATGCTGATCCGCCAACTCAATGAGCGGCCGGGCGGCGGCCTGGGAACACGAAATGAGCGCTCGGGCCCCGTCCTCGCCGAAGAGCAGGCCGTCCATGGGCAGCTCCGGGGCGTAACCGGTCAGGTCGAGTCCGGCACCCAGGCTTCCCGGAACGTAAGGGCCGCCGATTACGGCTTCTGCCAGCGCCACCGCCAGGCCGCCTTCGGAGCAGTCATGCGCCGAGCGCAGCATCCGGCGCTGAGCCGCTTCCACCAGGAAACGTTGCAGCCGAAGCTCCGCATCGAGATCCACCGCCGGGGGGTCGCCTCCGACAAAATCGCAGACCTCGGCCCAATAGGCTGACCCCCCCAGGATTCCACTGGTCTGGCCCAGAATGAAGACCTCATCGCCGGGGGAGTCGAAATAGCTGGCCACTCGGTCTTCCACATCGTCCAGCAGACCGATCATGCCGATAGTGGGAGTGGGATCGACCGCCCCGGTGGGGCTCTCGTTGTAGAAGGAGACGTTGCCCCCAGTGACCGGAGTGCCGAAGGCGCGGCAGGCGTCCCCAATCCCCCGGCAAGCCTCCCGGAACTGAAAGAAGACCTCGGGTTTTTCGGGATTGCCGAAGTTGAGGCAGTTGGTGATCCCCAGCGGTCGGGCTCCGCTCGAGGCCACGTTGCGGGCCGCCTCCGCCACGGTGGCCTTGCCTCCCTCGTAGGGATCGAGGGCTACCAGCCGGGCGTTGCAGTCCACCGACATGGCAATGCCAAAGCTGCTGCCCGGGACCCGGATCACGCCCGAGTCCGACCCTGGGGGGAGCACGGTGGAGGCCTGCACGGTCGAATCGTATTGCTCGTAGACCCACCGCTTGCTGGCAATGTTCGGATTGTCGAGCAGCAGCTCCAATGCACCCTCGAGATCGACCACCGGCTCTCCCGGATCGATCTGAGATCGCCGGAGCACCGCATCTTCAGCCTCTTCCGCCTCGGGGTGATAGACCGGGCAGTCTTCGACCAGGCGGCGGCCGGGAATGGAGACGACCGTCTGCCCATGGTGCTTGACCCGGAACATGCCATCGTCGGTCACCCGGCCGATTTCGGTGGCGTTGAGCTCCCATTTGGCGCACACCGCCTGGACCTCGGCTACCCGGGATGGCTCTGCCACTACCAGCATGCGCTCCTGGGACTCGGACAGGAGAATCTCGTACGGCGTCATTCCCGCTTCCCGGACGGGAACCAGCCCGGTGTCGATCTCCACCCCGACGCCACCCCGCGCGGCCATCTCCGCCGAGGAGCTGGTGAGTCCGGCAGCTCCCATATCCTGAATGGCCACGATCAGCCTCGAGGTGATCAGCTCCAGGCTCGCTTCCAGCAGCAGCTTCTCGGTAAAGGGATCTCCCACCTGGACCTGGGGCCTTCGGCTCTCGCTCTTCTCGGACAGTTCCTCCGACGCAAAGCTGGCCCCGTGAATGCCGTCGCGGCCGGTGCGGGCCCCGACCGCCAGCAGCACGTTGCCGACGCCGTGCGCGGCTGCTCTGATCAGATCGTTCTCCTGGAGCAGTCCCACGCACATCGCGTTCACCAGCGGATTGCCGGTGTACCCGGGAGCGAAGTTGACCTCGCCGCCGAGCGTGGGGACCCCGACGCAGTTCCCGTAGTCCCCGATCCCGCGCACCACCCCGGCAAAGAGGTAGCGGTTGCGGGGACGATCCAGTGGACCGAAACGGAGACTATTGAGGAGAGCGACCGGACGGGCACCCATCGTAAACACGTCGCGCAGGATACCACCGACCCCGGTGGCAGCTCCCTGGTAAGGCTCGACGGCAGAAGGGTGATTGTGAGACTCGATCTTGAAGGCCACCGCCCAGCCATCAGCCAGCCGGAGGACCCCGGCGTTCTCTCCCGGGCCCTGGACCACTTGGGGACCGGTTGTGGGGAACGTTTTCAGCACCGGCCTGGAGTGCTTGTAGGAACAGTGCTCCGACCATAATGCGGAGAAGACCCCAAGCTCGGTGAAGCTGGGCGTCCTGCCCAGCAGGTCGACAATCCGGCTGTATTCGAGCTGGTTGATGTTGTGCTCTCGCACCAGCTCCGGAGTTACCGGACGCTCGCCTGGCCCTGTGATTGTTTCGCTGGCTGCACTGGCAACGCCGGAAACCATCACTGCCGCTCCTCAGCTGAGAGGATTGCCCGGGTCATGAATGGGCTTGTCGGCCCCGCGATTCCGAGGAGACCGGCGGAAGGTCGAAAGCGCATCGGACAGCACTCGGGTGAACACATTCGGCCGATCCTCGTGGGACACTGCCTCCAGTTCACCGGGGTCGAGCCACATGCCGCCGCAATGAGGACAGGTCTCGATCTGAACCCCGTGAACATTGCTGCTGGCAAGGTCGTAGCCATCTTTGGGGCACTTCATATAGTGCGACTTGCGTTCCGCCGCGGTGGCTGCCGCAGTGGTGCGCTCCCGCTCACGCCGCCTCAATTCGGCGTCTTCCCGGGCAAAGTACTCCTCTTCGTTGCGACTGGGCTTGTCCGACTTCATTCCTGAGTCCTTGAAGTGGCGGCGTTCTGGTGCGACGAGAGCGGAGAGGTGAAGAACCCGGCCCCTCCCGTCAGGCCGAGCAGGCGGTCAATTGCCCGCTCGGGATGGGGCATGATGCCCACGATGTTACCGGCGGCATTGCAGATGCCGGCGATGTGGTTGGTCGCGCCATTGGGGTTCGGCTGAAACGGC
>DATFQK010000487.1:0-3122 GCA_035264345.1 Gemmatimonadales bacterium
GGAGTACGTGCCGATCGACGTCAGCGCAAGCTTCCTGAACGACACGGCCACCCGCTTGCGGCGCGACTACCCGGGCCTGGTGGTCACGCCGGTCGTGGCCGATATCGCGGAAGAGCTTACTGCCCCGGACCCGCTGCCCCACCCCGCACTGTACGCGTTCCTCGGCGGCACCATCGGAAACTTCTATCCTCCGGCTGCCATCCGGCTGCTGGGACGGGTGTGCGCCGCCATGACCGACCGCGACCGCTTCCTGATGGGAGTGGATTTGCGAAAGGATCCGCGCCGGATCGAGGCGGCCTATAACGACTCCCAGGGCGTAACCGCTGCCTTCAACCGAAATATGCTGCTGGTGCTCAATCACGAGCTCGGCTCCAACTTCGAGCCGGACACCTTCGAGCATTTGGCGTTTTACGAGCCGGTGAATCACCGAATCGAAATGCACCTGATCTCGAAGCTGGAGCAGCAGGTTCGGATTCCCGGCATGGGCCCGGTGCATTTCGCGGCCGGTGAATCGATCCGGACGGAAATCAGTTGCAAGCACGACCGGAGCAGCGTCACCGAGTTGTTTACCGCCGCCGGGCTCCGCCTGGAATCCTGGCGGTCCGATCCCGAGGGACTGTTTGCGCTGGTGGTAGGAGCCAGGACGTGACCAGCCCTACGGTCGATCGGCTGACCGAAGATCTTGCCCGGGTGGCGTTCGCCGGCGCGGCCACGGACTCCTCCAGGCTGCACCGGATTGGATCGGAGGTTGAGCTCATCCCGGTGGAAGCGCTCACCGGTCGGCGCTGCGCCATCGAGGAGGAAGGCGTCACCTCAACCCTTCCGCTGTTGCGCCGGTTTGGGGCCGACCATGGATGGCGCGAGGGCATTACCGCGAAGGGCACGCCGTGCTTTGCGGTTCCCGGTGGAGGCGCCATCACCTTTGAGCCGGGCGGGCAGCTGGAATACAGCTCGCCACCTTGTTTCACCGGCAGCACCCTCCTGGACAACCTCCGTTCGGTAGTATTTCCGCTTCAGGCGGCGGCGACCGAAGAAGGCATCGATCTGCTGGCGGGCGGGATCGATCCCTTCAACTCCATTGAGCGCGCCCCTCTCCTGATTCGCGCCAAGCGCTACCAGTTGATGGCCGACTACTTCGCCACGCTGAATCCGGCCGGGGCGCAGATGATGCGCCAAACCGCGTCGTTGCAGGTCAACCTCGATTTCCCGGCCCAACCCTGGCTTGCCTGGCGGGTGCTCAATGCCATGGCTCCCTACGTCTCGGCTATTTTCGCGAACTCTCCGCTCTACCAGCGGAGGCCCACCGGCTTCCAGAGTACCCGCGCCGCGGTGTGGCGCGCGGTAGATTCCCGGCGAACGGGGATCGCGTATGATCGGGCAAATCCCGTGGAGGCGTATCGTCAATTTGCGCTCGATGCACCGGTCATGCTCCTCCCCCCGGTGGACGGCAGATATTGCACCTTTGCCGAGTGGCTCGAGGTTGCCGATCTGTCTCAGGCGGATTGGCAGGAGCACTTGAGCACTCTCTTCCCCGAGGTCCGGCCTCGGGGTCACCTCGAGCTTCGGTCGGCGGACACGGTACCGGCGCAGTGGTTTGCCGCACCGGTCGCGCTTCTGGCAGGTATCCTGTACAGCTCCGAGGCGCTTTACGCTGCCGACGCTCTTCTCGGCTCACCGCATCCCGACCTGCTGGACCGCGCTGCTCGTTGGGGCCTGCACGATCCGGGTTTCCGGAGCACGGCCACGGAACTTTTCGCTATCGCCCTGACCGGTTGTCGGGTACTGGGTCCCGGCTATCTCCATCCTTCAGACCTGGAGCAAGCTGAGGCGTTCTTCGACCAGTACACCGGCCGGGGACGGGCTCTGGCCGATGATGTCCTGGAGGACGCCGTCGCGGCGTAGCACGTATCGAGCAAAGCGCCAACCCTGCAACAATCCACGAGCTGCCACCTGTCGTTTCCACCGGCTGGTTGGCGGCTCGTCTTGCATCATCTCGTCTCCAGGTGCTGGACGGCTCCTGGTATCTGCCGGGAAGTGGCCGGTCGGGGGCGCGCGAATATGCCGAGGGACACATCCCTGGAGCGGTGTTCCTTGATCTCGACGAGGTGAGTGACAAGAGCTCTTCCCTGCCGCACATGCTTCCGTCCGCCGATGAATTCGCCCACGGAATGAGCGCTCTCGGCTTGAACGATCAAGACGATCTGGTGGTCTACGATGGTTCCGGGACCAACCTGAGCGCCGCGCGGGTCTGGTGGATGTTCCGCGTGTTCGGTCACGATAGAGTGGCGGTGCTGGACGGTGGCATGGGGAAGTGGCGATCCGAGGGACGGCCGGTGGAAGCGGGAGTCGTTCAACTGCCACGCGGCCACTTCAGCGCCGGTTTGAACCAGAGAGCCGTGCGCCATCTGGCAGCCATGCGGGCCAACCTGGAGCATCGGGCAGAGCAGGTGGTTGATCTCAGGCCGGCGGGCCGCTTCCGGGGAGACGAGCCGGAGCCCCGGCCCGGGGTTCGGTCCGGCCATCTTCCGGGGAGCATAAACCTTCCTTTTACCGAGCTGGTCAATCCCGACGGCACGATCCTTCCTCTCAGCTCCCTCCGCCGGCGGCTTGAGGCTGCCGGCATTGACCTTTCGCAACCCATCGTTGCCACCTGCGGCTCCGGAACCAGCGCTTGCACGCTGGTCCTGAGCCTGGAGCTGCTCGGCCACAGAGATGCCGCGCTATACGACGGAGCCTGGACCGAATGGGGCGGCCGGACCGATACGCCGGTCGAAACCGGACCATGAAGGAGCGGACCTGAGTATCACCATCAATGCTCGCATCGTGACCAGCGAAGGGGAGAAGCCGGCGAGTCCCGCCCTGGCGCTGGGCTGCATGGCACTCTTCCTGTTGCCCTTCGGTGCGGCTGGGC
The DNA here is from genome assembly GCA_035264345.1 of Gemmatimonadales bacterium. Lineage (GTDB taxonomy): Bacteria > Gemmatimonadota > Gemmatimonadetes > Gemmatimonadales > GWC2-71-9 > CAVVWJ01. The sequence goes on from DATFQK010000487.1 coordinate 2,912, forward strand.
TCTTCAGTGTGGCGGTGGGTGCCAAACGGGTCGTAGAGGGCAATACCCACGATGCCGGCGTCCTGCTGCTGGTGGGTACGGTGTTCACCCTGGTTGCCGGGGCCGGCTACACCGCACTGTTCCTGGGCCGTCGAAAGCTGGAGGAACAGGAGCGACTGAAAGCGCGGCATCCGGATGAGCCCTGGCTCTGGCGGACGGAGTGGGCCACCGG
>DATFQK010000488.1:0-3374 GCA_035264345.1 Gemmatimonadales bacterium
CGGTCTCATCGACTGCCACACTCATTTGGCCTTTGCCGGCTGGAGGGCCGACGAGTTCGTCCAAAGGATCCAGGGCCTAAGCTATCTGGAGATCTCCCGTTCCGGAGGTGGAATCCTCTCTACCGTCCGGGCCACCCGTGCCGCAGGCGAAGACGACCTCGTACACCGTGCGAAGGGGTTTCTGCGGGAGATCCTCGCGTTGGGCATAACCACTGTTGAATGCAAAAGCGGATACGGCCTGGACGAGGAGAATGAGCTCAAACTACTCCGGGTCTATGGGAGGCTGGCAGCGGAGCAGCCGGTTCGGGTGGTGCCTACTTTCCTGGGTGCTCATGTGGTTCCCCCTGAGTTCCGGGATCGGCGAGAGGAATATCTCGAGCTCCTGATTCAGCGGATGATCCCGCGGGTGGCGCGCGAGCGGCTGGCTGCCTTCTGCGACGTGTTTGTCGAAGATTCAGCCTACAGCGTGACCGAAGCCAGGGAGATCCTTCGGGCCGCGGCCGCGCAGGGTCTCCGGGCCAAACTCCACGCCGACCAGCTGACCTCCGGCGGTGGAGCGGAGCTTGCCGTCGAGGTGAATGCCGTCTCGGCCGATCACCTGGAGTTCATCTCTGAAGCTGGCATCCGGGCGATGGCCGAGGCCGAGGTGGTGGCAGTGGGCTTGCCGCTGGCGACGGTGTACCTGAACCAGCCTCCATTTCCAGCCCGCAGGCTGATAGAGGTCGGCGTTCCGGTCGCAATCGCGACGGATTTCAATCCCGGCTCCGCTCCCTCCTTTCATCTCCCCTTTGCACTGACGCTCGCCTGTACGCTGCTGAGGATGACACCGTCGGAGGCGTTGAAGGGAGCCACCATCCATGCGGCACGGGCGGTCGGGCTGGAGCACGACATCGGTTCGCTGGAGCCAGGAAAACTGGCCGACTTCGCAGTACTGGATGCTTCCGATGTGGACCAGTGGCTTTATCATCTGCGGCCGAACGCGTGCGTCATGACTGGTGTGGCCGGTGTTCTCTCCTGGTCATCAACCGATGGCGCAATCCAGCCGCCTGAGATTTCGCTCCCCGCCTCGTGAAATCAGGCTTCTTGCGCGGTATCGGGGCCCGGTGCACTGTAGATACCGGTTCCCATAAACGATTTGACTCTGACGATACCGACGGCAGACTTAACCACGGAGCTGATTGCAATCTCTCTCAAGGAAGGAGTTCCGATGATTGGCACACGGTCTCTTATCATTCTGGCACTGCTTCCGGGGCTGCTGGCCTCCTGCGGCGGAGATGGTGGCAAATACGCCGGCACCTGGAAGCGCGACCTTTATGGCGAAGGCGAGGTCCACATGAAGCTGGCGTCCAACGGCGGCGTGGAGCTGATGCTCCCCTCCCCGCGCTGGCCCGATTCGGTCGACATGAAGGGCCGTGGCCGCTTCAACGGCGACACCCTGGTCTTCAAGGCCGATACCGCCGGCAGCGCCTGCCAGACCGGAGACGCTCGCTACGTGGTAAGCCGGGACCAGGACCAGCTTCGCATTGCCGGGTTGGGCATGGACACCTGCGGTGGTCGCCGTGCGGCACTGGTAGGAACCTGGCAGAAGTCGTAAGAAGCCGGAAAGGGGCGAAGCGGGGACGTGGAGAAGTGTGGAAGCAAACGCTGGCGGATTACTTCCCCGCCTCCCCCCTTCCCAGCTTCCCCGCTACCATCGGCCACTGCTGAGTCAGGCAATGAAAGGCGCCCAGTCCCCAGACCAGATCGGTGCAGTCGATACCCACCACTTCTCGCGTAGGAAAGAGCTCCTGCAGAGTCGCGCGCGCCTTTTCGTCGCGCGCGGGATCATAGGTGGGAAGTAAGACCACCCCATTGGCAATGTAGAAGTTGGCGTAGCTGGCCGGCAGTCGCTGGCCCTCGTGCCACAGGGGCCGCGGCATTGGCAAGGTAATCACCCGCAGCGGAAGCCCGTCCTGATCGGTCATGCCCCCGAGCCGCTCCAGATTCTCCTGGAGCGGCTCGTAGTTTTCGTCAGCGGGATCCTCCTCCACAACGGTGACCACGGTCCGCTCGTCGACAAATCGGGTGAGATCGTCGACGTGCCCATCGGTGTCATCCCCGGCAATACCGTCGCCCAACCATAAAATGTGGCGCACGCCAAGGTAGGCACGGAGAAACTGTTCGATCTCCGGGCGGGTCAGCGCAGGATTGCGGTTGGGGTTGAGCAGACAGGACTCAGTGGTCAGCAGGGTCCCTCGTCCGTTCACATCGATGGAGCCGCCCTCCAGTACGATGCCCGGCTGGAAGAGCGGAAGGCTCAGCTCTTTGGCGATCCGGGTGGGTATGACGTCATCCAGATCGTACGGCGGGTACTTTCCACCCCAGGCGTTGAACCCCCAATCGATGACGGCCTGAGGACGGTCGACTTCCGAACGCTGAATGAAGATCGGTCCGTGATCTCGACACCAGGCGTCGTTTGTAGGATGAAAGTGGAAGAAGACGTTGCCGGTGTCAGTGCCGGAATCGGCCAGCAGCCGCCGCACTTCGTCTTCCATTGCGGGTCCGGCCACGTTGATATGGACTTCCTCGTGGTCGGCCAGGAGACCGACCATCCGGGCAAAGATACCGGGAATCGGAGTGAACTTCCCCGGCCAGGAGGTCTCCTTGTGGGGCCAACTCAGCCAGGTGCCGCGGTGCGGCTCCCACTCGGCCGGCATCCGATAGCCCAGTTGAGCAGGAGTGGAGGCCGTGCTTTCAGTCGAGATAGCGCTTGGTGAGGTCGGCGTAGGCGTCTATGCGGCGATCCCGCAGGAATGGCCAATGCGTGCGGCTGGCGTCCACCTTGGAGAGGTCACACCGCGCGATCAGGACTTCTTCGCCGGTGCCTCCCTTGACGATCACCCGGCCTCCCGGATCGGAGACAAAGCTGCCGCCCCAGAACTCGAGCCCCGCGTCCGATGCTCCCTCGAATCCCACCCGATTGACTGCGCAGACATAGACCCCATTGGCAATGGAGTGGCTTCGCTGAATGGTTTCCCACGCGGCCTGTTGCTGTGCGCCGTGCTCTTCCTTCTCGCCCGGTAGCCAGCCGATAGCGGTGGGATAGAACAGAATCTGGGCGCCACTCATAGCGGTCAGTCGGGCGGCCTCGGGATACCACTGGTCCCAGCACACCAGCACGCCGATGCGGCCGAACCGGGTGTCCCAGGATCGGAAGCCCAGGTCGCCGGGGGTGAAGTAGAACTTCTCGTAGTACTGCGGGTCATCCGGTATGTGCATCTTCCGGTATTTCCCGAGGTACCGTCCGTCGGCGTCGAGAATGGCGGCGGTGTTGTGATAGATCCCCTGGGCTCGTTTCTCGAACAGTGACCCCACGATTACCACCCCGAGCTCCG
>DATFQK010000489.1:0-4681 GCA_035264345.1 Gemmatimonadales bacterium
CTGGATCTGAGTGTCGATCAGACCAAGCTGCTGATCATGGAAAGCCGGGGGCACGTCCGCTGGCCCAAGCGCTACCGCAATGAGTTCGGCCAGCTGATCGAGGGAGCGCCCTACAGCGAGCGGGATATTCGGCGCCCCACCCAGATCCGCACCCACGACGAGCGCGGCGACTTCCGCATTCTGGTGAAGCAGTATGATGGCCTGAACGAGATCATCCTGGATCATCATCCGTTCGACGTGGTGGGCTGGGACGGGTATTTCTATCCCTGGGCTTTCAACATCCACGACTTCGAGCCGATCGTGGGACGGGTGCACCAGCCGCCGCCGGTCCACCAGACGTTCCAGGGCGATGGGTTCGTGGTCTGCAGCTTCTGCCCCCGACCCTACGACTTCCACCCGGAGGCAGTGCCGGCTCCATACAACCACAGCAACGTGGACTCGGACGAAGTGCTCTACTACGCGTCGAGCGAGTTCATGAGCCGGAAGGGCATCGAGTTCGGGAGCATCACCCATCATCCCGACGGCATTCCCCATGGCCCCCACCCCGGTCGGGCCGAGGCGAGCATCGGGGCCAAATACACCGAAGAGCTGGCGGTCATGATGGACACTTTCCGCCCGCTCAAGGTGGCCAAGCCTGCCCTCTCCATTGAAGACCCGGAGTACCACAAGTCGTGGCTCGATGCGCAGCACGCGCAGTTCAATCCGCCTACATCGTGAAGGTGGGTAAGCGGGGAAGCGGGTATGGGGGTAAGTAGGTGATCGGCTCAGAAAGGTTGTCACCCTGAGCGTAGCGAAGGGGCCAGAACCCATCTGGTTGCCGGACCCTGGCCGGGTAGAACGGGCCAATCTCACCGCGTTCATTCGTCATATCCAACGAAACCAACCTGAAGGTGCCGAGGCCGTCAGCGACTTCAGCTCGCTGTACCGCTGGTCGGTCGAGCGGCCCGACGCGTTCTGGCCCGAAGTCTGGCGCTTTTGCGGCGTCATCGCCGAGGACCGGCCGGGACGCGAGCCCTGGGACCAGGTGGTCGTAGGGCTCGATCGCATGGCGCCGCCGGATCGGGAGCTCGGCCCGCGGTGGTTTTCCGGCGCGCGCCTGAACTTTGCCGAAAACCTGCTGCGTCATGCCGACGATCGGGCTGCGCTGGTCTTCTGGAACGAGCGAGGACGCCAGCGTGAGATCAGTTATCGGGAGCTGAATGAGCAGGTTCGCTCGGTAGCGGCTGCCCTGGCCGCTGAAGGAGTCGTGCCGGGAGACCGGGTGGCCGGGTTCATGCCCAATCTCCCCGAAACCGTCGTTGCCATGCTCGGCGCCGCCAGCCTGGGCGCAACCTGGTCTTCCTGCTCACCCGACTTCGGCGCCAATGGCGTGCTCGATCGCTTCGGCCAGATCCAGCCCAAGGTCCTCTTCTGCGCCGATGGCTATCGCTACGCCGGCAAGGACATCGACTCGCTCACCCGGGTGCGCGAAGTGCGAGAGCGAATCCCTGAGATTCGGCGGGTCGTGGTCGTTCCCTACCTTCGCGAGCGCCCGAGTACCAACGGAATTGCCGACGCGGTTTCCTGGGAGCAGTGGCTGTCCCGTTTCCCCGCGCCCCCGCTTTCTCGCCCCGGCCCGTTCCAGCGCTTCTCTTTCAACCACCCGCTCTACATCATGTACTCCTCCGGCACTACCGGTCTGCCCAAGTGCATGGTCCATGGGGCCGGAGGGACGCTGCTGCAGCACTTGAAGGAGCTGGTGCTGCACACCGACCTGCGCCGGGACGACCGGATCTTCTACTTCACAACCTGCGGCTGGATGATGTGGAACTGGCTGGTCTCCAGCCTGGCGGTGGGCGCCACGGTTGTCCTGTACGACGGTGCACCGCTCTTTCCTGCTCGAATCCTCTGGGATATGGCTGAGCGCGAGAAGATCACCGTGTTCGGCACCAGTGCGAAATACATCGCCCTAATGGAGAAAGAAGGAATGGAGCCGGGGCGGACTCACGATCTCGGAGCGTTACGAGCCGTTCTCTCCACCGGCAGTCCACTTGCGGCGCACAGCTACGATTACGTGTACCGGAGCCTCAAGCGGGACCTGCACCTGGCAAGCATCAGCGGAGGCACCGACATCATCTCCTGCTTCGCCCTGGGAAACCCGATTGGGCCGGTGTGGCGGGGAGAGCTCCAGACCAGGGGTCTGGCTATGAGCGTGGAGGTGTTCGATCCCGAAGGCCGCCCTGTCCGGGAAGCCGAAGGTGAATTGGTTTGCACTCGTCCGTTCCCCAGCATGCCTGTCGGGTTCTGGAACGATCCTCAAGGCACCAAGTATCACGCCGCGTACTTCAGTCAGTATCCCGGGGTCTGGCGCCATGGGGACTGGGCCCGGCTCACCCGGCAGGATGGGATGGTTATCCTCGGCCGGAGCGATGCAACCCTGAATCCGGGCGGCGTCAGGATCGGCACGGCGGAGGTCTACCGCCAAGTGGAGCAGCTGCCGGAAGTTATTGAAAGCCTTGTAGTTGGCCAGGAATGGGAGGGTGACATACGGATCGTCCTGTTTGTGCGCCTGAGGGAAGGGGCCAGCCTGACCGAGGACTTGGTATCCCGGATCAAAGGCCGGATCCGAGAGTATGCCAGCCCCCATCACGTGCCCCGAAGGATCATTCCCGTGGCGGACCTCCCCCGAACCATCAGCGGCAAAATCACCGAGCTGGCGGTTCGAGACGTCATCCACGGGCGCCCCGTTGCCAATGTGGACGCTCTGGCCAACCCGGGGGCGCTGGACCAGTTTCGGAACCTGCCGGAGCTGCGAACCTGACCCACACCCCCGCTCCTGTTCCCAAGCCCAGCTGTTTCACTGTGATTTGGACCCTATCGGGATTGAAAAAGTCGGAGTACATTCTCGCCACGCGGCTCGAATCAGCGCGGTGTTTTCCATGTTTAGCCCGCGGCACACGACAACAGCGGCTGAGACCCTCAGGCGGGCAGGGTCCCTTAGCCCGGAGGAGCACACCCCCATGCGTTACCTTCTGATGCTGGCTGCCGCGGCGTCTCTGGCGGCCTGCCACAACCGTTCCGAGGACGAGACCGGTGCTGCGCCCGATCGCGGCGACACCACTGCCGTCACCGCAACGGACACCACCGCCGTGCCCACTGACAGCACCATGGGTCAGCGTCCCGGCGCGTCGGACACCAGCTTCGTTCAGCAGGACAGCACCGCGGCGCCCACGAGCGTAGACACCACTGCTACGCCGACCGGTGACACCACGGGTTATACGCCTACTGACACCAGCACCTCTGCCACGCCTACTGACACCAGCAGCACGTCTGCCACGCCGAGCGACAGCTCGAGCATGGGTGACATGGGTCAGGACAGCAGCAACATGGCCGCGCCCACCGACAGCACCAAGCAGTAGTTCGAAATCGCACTTGCTGTATCGCGGCCCCACTGGTTGGGGCCGCTTTTGTTTGCGCGAGACCCGGTACGCCCCGGAGCCGCGATGTGATCTACGACCTAGTGAGGTTCATTGTGCCCTGCGCAGATTGAGCTGTTCGAGCGGCCTCATCTGCCAACGTCAACCAGGTAGGAGCGTGCGTCGTATGAGGAAACTGTTCTTTCTTGTAGCGGCTGCTGCCCTGTCAGCGGCCTGCCACAACCGATCGGATGAGGAGGTCGGAGCGGCGCCGGACCAGGGTCGTACCGATACCACCGCGGTCACTCACGCGATCGACAGTACCCGCACGGGGCCTCCGGGTGTGGGCGGCCGGCCGGGCAGTGCCACGGTGACCGGCGATAGCGTGGGAGTGGACTCTGCTGCCACTCAGGGCGGCATGGATTCGACCTCCATGGGTCAGGATACCGCTGGCATGAGCGCGACCCCGCAGGACACGCTGGGCCCTCGGGACATGGGTGCCGACACCACCAGCATGCAGGCTGACAGCACCGGCGCCATGAGCGACACGACGGCGGCCGACAGCACCAGCAACCAGTAGTCTTTCTGCCCGAAGGGATAGCCGGGCTCCGGGAAATCACCGGGGCCCGGTTTGTCATCGCGCTGAAGATCCGCAGTAACTTTCGGCCATGAGTCCGGTGCTGGTTACCCGAACCTATCTCGAAATGCTTTCGCCCGACGAACTGCGGCCGGCAACCCTGGCTGAGCCGGCACCGCGCATCGAGCGGGTCGAGCACTGCAGCGTTGAATTTTTTCGTTTCCTCTACCGGCAGGTCGGCGAAGCCTATCACTGGACCGACCGCCTGCGCTGGAGCGATGAAAGGATCCGGGCGCACTTGGCGACGCCGGGCGTGTCACTCTGGGTGATGTCGTGGGAGGGAGCGCCCGCGGGGTACTTCGAGCTGCGGGAGCACGAAGATCGTTCGGCCGAGATGGCGTATTTCGGGTTGCTTCCCGATTTCATCGGCCGGGGCTGGGGAAAGTTTCTGCTGACCCAGGCGGCGCATTCGGCGTGGCAGCTCGGTCCCACGCGGGTCTGGCTTCACACCTGCACCCTCGATCACCCCGCCGCGCTTCCCAATTACCTGAGAAGAGGCTTCCGGGCTACCCGAAAAGAGGTGTATGAGGTCAGCGGGGAAGAGGGGAAGGGGAAGCTTAGAGCCAGCCTTGAATGACTCGCCAGTATTCCCGGCTGAGACGATTCAGGCCCCCGCATGCAGCCCGCTCCAGCCAACCCCGAGCAAGAC
>DATFQK010000490.1:0-11808 GCA_035264345.1 Gemmatimonadales bacterium
CGGTGGAGGGTGCCGGTCTGGTGTTTGTGGGACCTTCACCTTCGGCCATCCGGGCGATGGGGGACAAGACGGAAGCACGACGGCGCATGCAGGAGGCCGGGGTTCCTATCGTGCCCGGGGCCAGTGCCCAGGGCAAAGACCTGAAGGCCGCTCGCAACACGGCAGACGAGATCGGATATCCCGTCATGGTCAAGGCCGCCGCGGGCGGCGGCGGCAAGGGCATGCGGGTGGTTCGCGACGCCGCAGCGCTGGCGAGTGCGCTGGAGGCCGCGCGATCCGAGGCGCTCAAGGCCTTCGGTGATGGCACCGTGTATTTCGAGAAGTTCATCGAGCGTCCCCGCCATGTGGAGATCCAGGTCCTGGCTGACCCAGAGCGGACTGTCCACCTGGGCGAGCGGGAGTGCTCGGTCCAGCGGCGTCACCAGAAGCTGGTGGAAGAGGCGCCCTCGATCGCCGTCTCCCCCGAGCTCCGGGAGCGAATGGGAGCCGCCGCCGTCGCAGCGGCAAAGGCGGTCGGGTATCGCAGCGCCGGGACCTGCGAGTTTCTCCTGCTTCCAGACGGCTCTTTCTATTTCCTGGAGATGAATACCCGGATCCAGGTGGAGCACCCGGTCACCGAGCTGGTATACGGAGTGGATCTGGTGCGGGAGCAGCTGCGGATTGCGCGGGGCGAGCCAATGCGGGTGCCCCACGGGACGCTGTCCCCCCGGGGGTGGGCCCTGGAGTGCCGGATCACCAGTGAGGATTCCGCCAACGGGTTCCTGCCATCTACCGGCAAGATCGACTACTTGAGACCCCCGGCGGGGCCGGGCATTCGGTGGGACAGTGGGATCGAGGTCGGCGATGAAGTCACGCTCTACTACGATTCCATGCTGGCCAAGTTGATCGTCTGGGCCCCCGATCGGCTGCAGGCGCTGACCCGGATGACTCGTGCCCTGGATGAGCTGGTGATTACGGGTGTGGCCACCAACCAGGGATTCCATCGCAGGCTGATGGCCGATCCCGCGTTCGCTCGGGGGGAAATCGACATCCAGTTTCTGGAACGGCGGCCGGATCTCACCGGGCCCGACCGGACGCTGAACCGGGTCGAGCATCTGGCCATCGCGGCGGCCCTGGCCGAGGATGCCGCCCGCCAATCCCGCCTTCCTCCGGTTACGGCCGATACCAGTCGGGGAAGCGACTGGGGAAGGCATGCCCGAAGTGAAGCCCTGCGGTGACCCCAATCCGGATTCTGCGGCTGGCGGCTGGAGGCGACGGCGTAGGGAAGCTGGACGATGGCAGGACGGTCTTTGTTCCGCGGACCGCGCCAGGAGATCTCATCGAGATTACCGGCCTTCGAGAGCACAAGAAGTTTGCCCGGGCCCGGCTGGGTGAATTGCTCGAGATCTCTCCGCGCCGGGTTGAGCCTCGCTGTCCCCATTACACCCGGGACGATTGCGGTGGCTGTCAATTCCAGCATCTCGACAATGAGACCCAGCTCGAGAGTCGCCGCGCGTTCGTGGGAGATGCGCTCCGGCGGATCGGCAAGCGGGAAGTCTCCGATCCTTCCATCGTTCCTGCCGAGCATACTTATGATTACCGGACCAAGCTGACGCTCCACGTGGCCTCGGGTGGGCGTCGCATTGGGCTGCATGCTTATGACCGGCCCGACCAGATCTTCGACCTGGCCTGGTGCCACATCACCGCGCCACCCCTGATGGAGCTCTGGCAGCTGGTCAGGCGCCTGCGTCCCTTGCTTCCCCCTCAGCTGCGTCAGCTGGTGCTTCGGCTCGACCGCCAGGGTCACTGTCATCTGGTGATCAAGGTTGCGGCAGGCGAAGTCTGGTCCGGGGCGGATCGTCTCTATCGTGAGCTCTCACGCCAGGGCGCGAGGGCAACGCTGTGGTACCAACCTCCGGAAGGAGTCGCTCGTGCTGTTGCCGGTGCCGGTGAGGCATTTCCGGCCACCGTCTTCGAGCAGGTCAATCCGGAAATGGGCGACAGGGTCCGCAGCTTTGCGGTCGAACAGCTCGGCGAAGTGGCCGGGCGCAAGCTGTGGGACCTGTACGCCGGCATCGGGGAGACCACCGCGCAGCTGGTCTCGCGCGGCGCCCTGGTGGAAAGTGTCGAGCTCGACCGACGCGCTGTGGCCGAGGCGGATGCCCGTGGCCCCAAGGCCCGGCGTCTGGCGGGCCGGGTTGAGGACCTGCTGACGCAGTTGCGAGCCCCCGACGGCGTGATCACCAATCCCCCTCGCACCGGAATGGACCAGCGGGTAACCACCGAGCTGGAGCGGGTGCGTCCCCAGCGGATCGTCTATGTCTCATGCGATCCGGCGACCCTTGCCCGCGATCTCCAGCGGCTCCCCAGCTTCCGGCTCACTGCGGTTCGCGCCTTCGATCTCTTTCCTCAGACAACCCATGTGGAGACGGTCGCCCTCCTGGAGCCGACATGAAGTACGTCGTGCTGGTGGATGGGCGGTCGATCGAGCTGGAGATCGACGGCGATCGGGTCAGCCTGGCGGGACGCACTCATCAGGCGAGTCTCGGCGTCATCCCGGGCACCCCGCTCCGGCAGCTGTTGCTGGATGATGAGCCATCGACCATGTCGGTCACGTCGTTGGGGCGTGGCCGCTGGGCGCTCACCGAGCATGGCGAGCGGGTCGAGCTCGAGGTCCTGGACGAGCGGGCTCACCACATCCGAGGTCTTACCGGTGCCGCGGACCAGCGGAGAGCGGCCGAAGTACTCAAGGCCCCGATGCCCGGACTGGTGGTCCGAGTTCAGGTAGAGCCCGGGGTCCGGGTGTCTGCCGGAGACGCGCTGGTGGTGCTGGAAGCCATGAAGATGGAAAACGAGCTCAAGGCCCCAGCCGGAGCCGTGGTAAAGCGGGTGCGAGTCACGGCCGGAGAAGCGGTGGAAAAAGGGCAGGTGCTCGTCGATTTCGAGGACAGCCCGCCACCTTGACCCGATTGTGATAGGCCAGCTATCTTCGGGGTCTGTTTCGGTTTGGACCTGTTTAAGCCCAAGGCGCGGAATTCATGAAGACCTTTACCGCCACACCGGCGGACATCACTCATGAGTGGTACATCGTGGATGCGGCCGGCGTCCCGCTTGGCCGACTCGCGAGCAACATTGCTCAGCTGATTCGCGGGAAGCACAAGCCGACCTACACGCCGCACATGGATGGTGGCGACTTCGTGGTCGTCGTCAACGCAGCCAAGGTCCGGCTAACCGGGCGCAAGCTGACCAACAAGGTGTATTTCGCTCACACAGGATATATGGGCCACGAGCGCTTCACCCAGGCGCGGGATCTTCTGGCCAAACATCCGGAGCGGGTCATCGAAAAGGCGGTCTTCGGCATGCTGCCCAAGACGTCGCTGGCCAAGCAGAAGCTGCGGGGCAAACTCAAGGTGTACGCCGGACCGGAGCACCCGCACGCGGCGCAGCAGCCCAAGCCGTTCACCGTCACTCCGTCGAAGGCAACCGCATGACCGCAACACCCCAGTTTCGCTGGCAGGCGGTGGGCCGGCGTAAGACCAGCGTTGCCCGAGTGTATCTCACGCCGGGCACCGGCAAGTGGGACGTCAACGGACGCACGCTGGGGGATTACTTCCCGCGCCCGTCGCTGGTGCAACACATCCAGCAATCCTTCACCGCCACCGATACTCTCGGTGCCTTTGACGTGAAGGCGCATGTGAGCGGGGGTGGCCAGGCCGGGCAGGCCGGGGCTCTGCGCCACGCCATTGCCCGCGCGCTGGTGGAGGCCGATGGGCAGCACCGGACCAAGCTTCGGGCGGCCGGCCTGATGACCCGCGATCCCCGTGCCGTCGAGCGGAAGAAGCCGGGACGGCCCGGAGCGCGGAAGCGGTTCCAGTTCAGCAAGCGCTAGCCGCGCTTGCTGAGGCAGGGCAGCGGGGCAGACGGGCAGGGGGGCAGAGATTTTGGTAAAGCCCCGCCGCCCGCAGTCCCACTAACATCGCACATCGCGGGATTCGGCTGCGGGTGCCCCTGCGGGGGTCTCAGCCGGAGATGAACGCGGTGGACGCCTAACCCCAACACGGACGGGAAATCAGTACAGCATGGCACAGCCCCAATTGCAGGACCTGCTCGAAGCCGGGGTGCATTTCGGTCACCAGACTCGCCGGTGGAACCCGAAAATGCGCCGCTTCATCTTCGCCGAACGTTCCGGCATCTACATCATCGATCTCCAGAAAACGCTCCGCCAGATCGGCAAGGCGCAGGAGCTGCTCCGGAGCGTCGTGCTCAAGGGCGATGGCGTCCTCTTCGTCTGCACCAAAAAGCAGCTCAAGGCCATCGTCCAGGCCGAGGCGCAGACCTGTGGGGCATTCTACGTGACCGAGCGCTGGCTGGGTGGTATGCTCACCAACTTCCAGACGCTGAAGAAGCAGATTCGGCGGCTGCGGGATCTGGAGCAGGGCGCGGCCGAAGGGGATTTCGAGAACTACACCAAGAAGGAAAAGCTGCTGTTCGAGCGCGAGCGGGTGAAGCTGAGCCGCAACCTCGAAGGCATCAAGGGCATGGGGCGCCTGCCCGGCGCGTTGTTCGTGGTCGATGCCAAGAAGGAGAAGATCGCGGTCGCGGAGGCGAACAAGCTGGGCGTACCGGTAGTCGCCATCGTGGATACCAACGCCGACCCCGACGTGATCACCGTGCCGGTGCCGGGCAACGATGACGCCATCCGGTCGGTCTCTCTGATCACCGCGGCCCTGGCCGACGTGATCAAGGAAGCCCGGTCGCAGATGCCCATGCGGGAGGTCACCGAAGATCTCGAGGCGGAGACCTACAGCACGGACTCCGGCAGTGAGGGCGACGCCGATGCCGATCGCAAGCGCCGCCGCCCCCGCCGCAAGCGCCGGCCCAAGCCCGAGGCCATTGCCGCCCGGCTCAAGACCGATGCTGACACCGAGGGAGTGGCGGAAGCCGCGGCTCCCGGTGTCGTGAGCGACACGGGCGCCTAAGCATAGAACGGCCCCGCAGGCAGTCTGCCGCCGCTCAGCCTGCCGGGCACGAGCGGCGGTCTTTTACTATTCACGGCGTTCAGGACGGCAAAGACAGGCTTTGCCCCGAAGGATTCTCGAGGAGACCATGGCAAGCGTGACGATTTCCCCCAAGGACGTGAGTGAGCTGCGGACCCGCACCGGCGCCGGCATGATGGACTGCAAGCGGGCGCTGGAAGAGGCCGGCGGCAACATGGACAAAGCCGTCGAGCTGCTTCGGCAGCGCGGGCAGGCCAAGGCAGAGAAGCGAGCCGGGCGGATTGCCGCCGAGGGCGTCGTGGCCCTGGAACTGGCGGGCGACAACACCGCCGGCGCTATGATCGAGCTTAACTGTGAGACCGACTTCGTGGCCCGGAACGAGGACTTCCAGCGAGCCGCCCGGGATCTGGCGCAGCACGTAGCGCGGCATGCCCCCGAGGGCGTCGGTACCGGGGAGCAGCTCGCCGGGCAACCTTTCCAGGGCACGGCCGGCCGCCGTGTGAGCGACGTAATTACCGAGCTCTCCGCCAAGAGTGGTGAAGCCGTGCAGTTCCGTCGCTGGGCCCGATTCCAGCGGCATGATGGAGTCGTGGCTGCCTACCTGCATCACAACAATCAGGTGGGCGTGCTGGTCGAGGTGAAAGGCGCAACCGGCGCCGCGGCGCATGAGATCGCCAAGGATGTGGCGCTGCACGTCTCCTTCGCCGACCCAATCGCCATCCGGCCCGAAGACGTCCCAGCCGATCTGGTCGAGCGCGAGCGGCGCATTGCCGAGAAGCAGGTGGCCGAGGAGGGAAAGCCCGAAAATATTCGCGGCAAGATCGTGGAGGGGAAAATCAAGAAATTCCTCTCCGGGCGCAGCTTGCTCGAGCAGCCGTTTGTCCGCGACGAGAGCAAGACTGTCGGCCAGCATTTACAGGGCGCCCCCGGCGCCATCGTGGAGCGCTTCGCGCGGTTTAAGGTCGGCGAGGCCTGAGATGGCCCTCGCCTACACCCGCGCCCTGCTCAAGATCTCGGGCGAGGCGCTGGCCGGCGATAAGGGGTTTGGCCTTGACTATCATATGGTCGAGGCCTTCGCGGAGGAAATCAAAGCGGTGCACGCCTTGGGCGTGCACCTGTCTCTGGTCGTGGGAGGCGGCAACATCATCCGGGGCACCGCCGCCAGCCGTGAGGGACTGGACCGGGTCTCTGCCGATTACATGGGAATGCTGGGCACGGTGATCAACGCGTTGGCGCTGCAGGACGTGCTGGAGAAGATCGGGGTGGACACCCGGGTTATGACGGCCATCCGCATGGAATCGGTGGCGGAGCCCTACATTCGCCGGCGAGCCGTTCGGCACCTGGAAAAAGGGCGGCTGATCATCTTTGCTGCGGGCACCGGCAACCCGTTTTTCTCCACCGACACCGCCGGGGTCCTGCGGGCGCTGGAGATCGAAGCCCAGGTCATTCTGAAGGCCACCAACGTGGACGGCATCTATACCGGTGATCCACGAAAGGACTCCTCGGCCACCTTCATTCCCGAGCTCACCTTTCAGGAAGCCATCGTGAAGAACTACGCGGTCATGGACGCGAACGCGTTCGGTCTGTGTAAAGCCAACCAGCTGCCCATCATTGTCTTCAATATCAATCAGCCCGGCGCCATCACACGGGTGCTTCAGGGCGAGCGCGTGGGGACGATCGTGCGATGAGCACAATTCCGGAACTCACCAGGCATGGCCGCGAGCTCATGCACAAGGCAGTCGAAAGCACCAAGCGGGAGTTCACCTCGATCCGAAGCGGGAAGGCCAGTACCTCGCTGCTCGACATCGTGAGGGTGGACGCCTACGGAAGCCAGGTGCCCCTCAATCAGGTGGCCATGGTCAATGCTCCCGAGCCGCGCCTGCTGACGGTGCAGCCTTTCGACAAGTCGCTGACTGGTGCCATCGAAAAGGCCATCCGGGACTCTGATCTGGGACTCAACCCAGCCACGCAGGGCAATCTGATCCGCGTGCCGCTTCCTGCCCTGTCCGAGGAACGCCGCAAAGATCTGGTGAAAGTGGTGCACAAATTGGGGGAGGAGGGGCGCATTGCGGTGCGGCACGCCCGGACCGACACGCTGTCCCGAATCAAGAAGCTCGAGAAAATCTCCGAGGACGACAAGCGACACGCTGAAAAGGAGATCCAGAAGCTGACCGACGAGCACATCAAGCAGATCGATGGGCTGATTCATTCCAAGGAAGCGGAGATCCTGGAAGTCTGAGCGGATGAGCAACGATTTGCTGCAGCGGCTGCGGGTTCACGGAGCGGTCCCCGGTCACATAGCCATCATCATGGATGGCAATGGTCGCTGGGCCAAGGGACGCTCCTTGCCTCGTCCGCTGGGCCACCATGCCGGGATGAAGGCAGTTCGGGAGGTGGTCGAAGGCTGTCTTCAGGCCGGAGTCGGCGTTCTGACGCTCTTCGCGTTCAGCCAGGAGAACTGGAAGCGGCCGGCCGGAGAGATCGAAGCACTGATGAAACTGCTGGAGGAATACATCGCGCGAGAGGCCAACGAGCTTCGCGAGCAGGGAGTGGCGGTCCGGGTGCTGGGCCACCTGGACCAGCTGGGGGAGGGAGCCCGTCGTGCGGTTGATCGCGTCATTGCGGAAACGGCCGGAGGTACCTCGCTCGCGCTGAACCTCTGCATCTCCTACAGTGCCCGGGCCGAGATTGCCCGGGCGGCCCGGATGCTGGCTCAGGACGTGGCCCAGGGGAAGCTCGACCCTGCCGACATCGACGAAGAGGCAGTGGGTCGGATGCTCTATACCGCTCCCTGGCCCGATCCCGATCTGCTGATCCGGACCTCGGGCGAGATGCGGATCTCCAATTTCCTCCTCTGGCAACTTGCCTATGCCGAGCTGTACGTCACCCCCGTACTCTGGCCGGACTTCACCCGGCGACACCTCTTCGAAGCCATCCTGGAGTTTCAGCGGCGCGAACGGCGGTTTGGCCGCGTCGAAGCCGGATGAGCATGGACGCTAATCTGGTCCGGCGGGTCGGCTTTGCCGTGGTCGCAATTCCTCTCGCCTTGATCCTGATCTGGTATGGCGGCGTCCCGCTGGCGTTCGTGTTGGCCCTGGTGGGGGCGCTGGGCGCGCGTGAGCTGCTGGACCTCGCCGCTCGCGGAGAGGTGCAGCCGGTAAGGCCGGTCGCATTGCTGAGCTCCGCAGCGCTCCCGCCCCTGGTGTATGGGGTCATCGTGGCGGCCGACGTTCGCCGGTGGGTTGGTCTCTGGTGGCCGTATCTCGCCGCCATCTGGCTTTTGCTGCTGCTCAGCTGGGTGCTCGCGGCGCGGGCGCCCACCGAACGCCCATTGTCCGCTGCCAGCATTACCCTTCTGGCAGTGGCATACACCGGAGCACTCCCCGCCTTCCTGCTGGCCATCCGGCACACCAGCTTCGCGCTCAAGTCGTGGTCCGGTGCCTGGCTGGTACTCTTCCCCCTGGTGGTCACCTGGGTATGTGACACCGCCGCCATGTTGGGCGGCCGCACTATTGGTGGTCCCAAGCTTGCGCCGGCGGTCAGTCCGGGGAAAACCATCTCGGGAAGTAGCGCGGGGGTGGTTGGGGGCATACTCATGGCGCCGGTGTTCGGTCTCCTGATATTTCCCCGGGTGGGTCTCGACATTCCACTTTGGCAGCTCGTCGCCATCGCCAGCGTGCTCTCCGTGATTGGCCAGGTCGGGGATCTGGCCGAGTCACTGTTCAAACGAGAGGCCGGCGTCAAGGATTCGAGTAATCTCATTCCCGGACATGGGGGCGTGCTGGACCGATTCGATTCCCTCTATTTCGTCATTCCCACGGCGGCGGCAATGTACCGCGCCTTTGGGGTGATCTGATGACCGCGACGCGCACCCAGCGAGGCGTGGCGCTCCTGGGCTCGACCGGCTCAATCGGTCGCAGCACCCTGGATGTGCTCCGGCGGCAGCAGGAGCACTTCCGGCTGGTAGCGCTCACCGCCGGACGGAACCGGGAGAAGCTGGAGGCGCAGGTCTCGGAGTGGCGGCCGTCCTATGCTGCCCTCGCCGGAGTGAGCAGCGACTCGCGCTGGCCCACGGGGCCCGACGTGCTCATCGAGGCCGCCACCCACCCGGATGCCGACATCGTCGTGAACGCGGTGGTTGGGGCTGCCGGTCTCGAGGCGACGCTCGCCGCGCTTCAGGCCGGCAAGCGGGTCGCGCTGGCCAACAAAGAGACCCTGGTGATGGCGGGAGATCTGGTGGCGCAGGCCGCCTGTGCCGGAGGCGGCGAGATCGTTCCGATCGACTCGGAGCACAGCGCAGTGCTGCAGTGCGTCACCGGGCGGGACAACGGTCTGGCACGACTGATCCTGACCGCATCCGGAGGTCCCTTCCGGGAATGGGAGCCGGAGCGGGTATGGCATGCGACCGTGGAGGAAGCACTGCAGCATCCTACCTGGCGCATGGGTACCAAGATCACAGTCGACTGTGCTACTCTGGCCAATAAGGCCCTCGAGCTGATCGAGGCGCACTATTTATTCGGCTTGCCCTATGATGCGCTGGATGTGGTGGTACACCCCCAGAGCGTGGTGCACGCCTTCACCGAGTTCTGCGACGGCAGTGTTCTGGCGCAGCTGGGATTTCCCTCCATGGAGCTGCCGATTCTGTACGCCCTGACCCATCCCGAACGGTTACCCGACTCCGGGGTTCGCCGGTTCGATCCCATCGCGGCGGGGCCGCTCACGTTCGAGCCGGTGCGTATGGAGGTGTTCCCAGCTCTGCAGTCCGGGATTTCCGCGGGCCGGGCCGGTGGTACCGCGCCGGCCGTTTTCAACGCAGCCAACGAAGTGGCGGTTGCTGCCTTTCTCGAGGGCGTCATGCCGTTCGGCCGGATCAGTGAGACCATCGAGATGACGCTGGAGGCCCATCAACCGGGACCGGCAACCTCGGTGGAAGCGGTGCGAGACGCCGATCGCTGGGCCCGCGCGACGGCTCGCCGGAGCGTGGAGAGCTGATGCTAGTCACCGTCCTGTCGTTGATCGTCGTCCTCGGTGTCCTGGTGTTCGTGCACGAAGCAGGACACTTCATCGCCGCCAAATGGGCCGGGATTTACGTGCACCGCTTCTCCCTCGGGCTGGGCCCTCCAATTCCGTGGCTCACCTTCCGGCGAGGTGAGACCGAGTATTCGATCTCCTGGCTGCCCCTCGGCGGCTATGTGAAAATGGCGAGCAGGGAGGAGGACATCGGCAGCAGCGCGCTGGAAGGTGGCGCGCCCGCCGCGGTGGTGCCGCCCAATCGGGTGTTCGAGGCCCAGCCGCTCTGGCAGCGCATGGTGGTGATCCTGGCGGGGGTCACGATGAACGCGCTCTTTGCCTGGGCGGTGTTCTCGTTTCTGGCGTACAAGAACGGCCGGCAGATCGATCCGGTCACTACTGTCGGACGTGTGGTCACCGAGGGGCTCCCTCAGGACGCCGACGCGCTGAAGCAGATTGCTCCCGGGTCGAAGATCACTCGGGTCAATGGTGACAGCGTCACCTCCTGGGACGACATCGTGGATGGCATCGCCAACACCTCGGCGCCTGAAGTCCGGATCGATCTGGATCGGGAGCAGAGCGTGGTTCTCCCGATCCATCCTGACGCGCTCGAGGAGCGGCTCAAGGCGGCCCATGCGCTGCAGCCATTTCGGGCCCCGGTCATCGGTGAGGTGCTGCCGGACAAGCCCGCCGCACGGGCGGGCATTCGGAAGGGAGATTCGGTTGTCGCGGTGAACGGCCGGCAGGTCGGGCAGTGGTATGACCTGCTGGAGGTGGTGCAGTCGAGCGCTGGTCAGAACCTGGCCATCACGGTGTCACGAAATGGAGAACGGCAGGAAGTTCAGCTCCGGCCGTATACCGACACCGTGCCGGGCCCTGATGGGAAACCCAAGGCCATCGGGCGCGTGGGGGTCGCGGTCCGGAACGACTTGATCTCCGAGAAGCTCGATCTGACTCAGGCTTTGAGGGAGGGAGGGCGAGCGACCGCTGGGGCCTCCACCCAGGTTCTCAGAACGGTACGGGGACTGTTCAGCGGCAGAATATCGGGGCGAAACGTGGGCGGGCCGATTCTGATCGGGCAGCTTGCCGGCGAGAGCGCCCGGATGGGTCTGGATACGTTCCTCGGCTTCATGGCACTGATCTCGATCAATCTCGCCATTCTGAACCTCCTTCCCGTACCGGTACTGGACGGAGGACAGTTCCTCTTCCTGCTGGCGGAGGGGGTGATTCGCCGGCCGTTGCCGCTCAAGCTGCGAGAGAGACTCACCACGGTGGGTCTGGTGCTCATCATCCTGCTGATGGGCCTGGCCTTTTCCAACGATTTCAGGCGGCTGTTCGGCGGGTAGCTTTCACGGCTCGGTGACGCTGGTGATCACCGACTCCAGCTGGTCAGGAGTGCGCTGGCGGCACTCCCGTTTGAGATCCTCAATATCGCTGGCCAGGAACCTTCCTAGTAATCCTTCCGTGCTCACCTCGAAGGCCGGAATGTCTTTTTTTGACGCAGTGTTGGAGTACAGTGCGAGTACCGCCGTGCGGTCGAACTGGTAGAACGAATATGCCGGGTAGCGGCTGAAGAGCCAGATCTCTGCCGGCTTTCGGTATTCGCGCGCCAGCCGGTAGCAATAGCGGTAAGCATCGGTCACCAGGGTAGGCGTGAGCGGCCCGTCCTCGAAGCGCCGGGACAGGGAGAACATGAGCTCGTGGTTCTCCAGGTCGGGCAGGAAGATGTCCATGGTCGTGTCGCTGCGGCCGAGAAAGGTCTTGATTGCGGCGGAGTGATTCTCCCGCCAGCGGCGCGAGTGGATGAAGTAGAGCGCCATTC
>DATFQK010000491.1:0-5224 GCA_035264345.1 Gemmatimonadales bacterium
GGCCGCGCTCTACATGTTGGTGGGCGCCATTCGCTGGATCGAACGGCGGCCCGCCATCAATAAGCACGCTCGGGCGCACCTGGGATGGGTACTGGCTGCGCTCGCCCTTGCGCTGGCATGGGGATATCTGCTGGAGCCGTACGAGCTGCTGGCCCGTCCGCCCGAACTACTCGATCAGGCAACCTGGCGAGCCACCGCGAACGTCTCCCCGGTTCTGGCTGGTATCGCCCTGGCGGCGGGTGGCATCTCGGCGCTCTGGGCAGCGCGGCCGCGGCATGCGCTGGTCCTGTCCGCCTGGATCGTTCTGGGTGCATCATCGGTAGTGACGCACTGGTTGCTGCCTTCCATGCTGGCGGGTACCGGAGAGCCGGCGGTAGACAATGCGTCGCTCGAGCAGCTTTCCCGGGTAGCCTATGGGTTGGAGCCCCTGCGAGTCACCCGGCTGGAGCCGATCGGGCCACCATCTCTGCCCGCGGTGCCGTCGCTCTGGAATGCGGCCGCGTTGGCTCGGGTAATACCTGGCGATTCCGGCCACCTGGTTGCGGCAAATCCCGCGTCGCTCACGCCGGGCGGGAAGCGCCGGTCAGCATGGCTGATTGTTCGCTCGAGCGGGGGTGGGCGCATTGTGGTAGCGGGCGTAGCGGATCAGCAGGTCAGCCCACAGGGAGAGCCGTTGTTCTTGCGGCTGGGAGATACACTGCCGCGGCCGATTCCCACCCCGCTGTTCGACTTGCCTCCCGATGTGCTTGCTCCGGATGCGCCTGCGTATCGCGTGGTGCAGGGAGACCGTCCGGGTGTCAGGGTAGGCTCCTGGCCTCGCCGCCTGGCGCTCGCCTGGGCCCTTCAGGCAGGCGACCTGTTGGGCGACCTGCCTTCGGCCAGCCGGGTTGACTGGCGGCTCTCACCCGAGGAGCGGCTGAACCGCCTGGTTCCGTTTGCCGACTGGAGCGCGCCGGTAGCTCGAGTGGTGGATGGAGAGCTGGTTTGGCTGCTGGATGGCTATGTGACATCGGGCACCTTCCCCCTCACCCCGCGCACCACTTGGCGGGAGCGGAGGGTCGGATCGGTCAACGCCTCGTTTCTCGCCACCGTCAATGCCGAAAGCGGGACCGTGCGGGTTTACCTCCAGCCCCGTACCGATCCGACGGCTGCAGCCTGGAGTCGCATCTCCCACGGTCTGGTCGAGCCGGCCTCAGCCATTCCGGAGTCGGTTCTGGGAGGTGCGGGCTACCCCGGCGACTGGTTCAGGATTCAGACTCAGCAGCTGGAACGTGCTCCCTGGAAGCTGGGTGCGATCAACTCGGTCACCGACCAGCGGTCGCTCGAACCCCCGCCGGCACAGCTCGGCTGGGCCCCGGACACATCGGGACCGGTGCTGACGGCCACGTTTGAAGCTCCGGGCGAGCGCCGGCTCAGCGGAGTGTTGATCGGGTCCCGCGACGAGGGCCGTTTGCGTCTCGTATTGACCCGGCTCGACTC
Organism: Gemmatimonadales bacterium; assembly: GCA_035264345.1. Classification (GTDB taxonomy): domain Bacteria; phylum Gemmatimonadota; class Gemmatimonadetes; order Gemmatimonadales; family GWC2-71-9; genus CAVVWJ01. Next base: position 1,480 of record DATFQK010000491.1, read on the forward strand.
GGCGACCAACCTCCCGGTGCGTGACATCCTGCAGAACCGCTGGGCGCGGTTTCCCTCCTACCACGCGCTGAGTGACTCGATTCAGGAAGATGGCGGCAAGCTCGAGCGGGGACCGCTCAAGGTGGAGGTCGGACCCGGAGGGCCGATCGCCTACCAGGGCTATTTTGCGCTGCGTCCCTCGGGAGGAACTCTCCTCGCCTGGGTGACCGTGGCTGCTCCCGATCGCCTCGGTGCGGGACGAACGTTGAAGGAGGCCTGGAGTAATCTGTTGGGCACGACGGTACCGGCGCCGCCGGGCTCCGCTCAAACCGGACGGCTGGACGAAGCGCGGCGCTGGATGCTGCATGCAGATTCCGCGCTCCACGCCGGCGACTGGTCGGAGTTCGGCCGGGCGTGGAGCAGCCTGCGAAATGTGCTCGGACTGCCGCTCGACTCGGCGCGATTTTGAAACTTGCTCGCGCATGGAGCGGGGACTAGCTTGGAGGGCTTTTTTTGCGGACTGCGGTGCTAGCATTGGGCGGCAACGCGTTGGCCCGTTCCGACGAACCGGCAACGGTCACCAACCAGTTCCGCCACGCCCGTGAGAGCGTAGCTCCCATTGTGGAGCTTGCCCGACAGGGCTGGCAGATCGTCATCGTGCATGGAAACGGGCCTCAAGTGGGAGACGAGTTGGTCCGCAACGAAGCGGCGCGAAAGGTGGCGGAGCCGTTGCCGCTCGGCGTGCTGGTGGCGGAAACGGCGGGCTGGATCGGGTATATGCTGCAGCAATCGCTGCAGAACGCGCTCGCATCGGCCCGGGTTCAGCGCCAGGTTGTCACCGTGATCACCCAAACGCTGGTCGACCGGTACGATCCTGCCCTGAATCAACCCACCAAACCCATCGGTCACCCGCTGTCTTCCCACGAAGCAGCCCGGTTGCGGGAGGCAGGGCGCGCGGTTGGCAAGGATGGGGCGGGCGACTGGCGCCGGATGGCCACCAGCCCGCTGCCGATCGGTGTGGTAGAGTTCCCCATCATTCAGCGCTTACTGAGTGAGGAAGTGGTGGTCATCGCGTCAGGCGGCGGTGGTCCGCCCGTGTACCAGGATCCACTTCTCGGCCTGGAGGGGCTCGACGCAGTGGTAGACAAAGACCGGGTGTCTTCGATTCTGGGCACCCAACTCAATGCCGAGGTCCTGATGATCCTGACCAACGTAGATGCGGTGTTCCAGGGCTGGGGTACGCCGGCCGCGCGCCCGATTCGCCGGATGACCGTTGAGGATGCCGACGGCATGATCGCCGGAGGCTCGCTCGACGCCGGCGGCATGAAGCCGAAAGTGGAAGCGGCTGCCGGGTTCGTTCGCCGCGGTGGCCGCCGCGCGATCATTGCCCGCCTCTCGGAAGGTCCCGCAGCACTCCGAGGTGAAACCGGAACCACCATCATGGCCGCATCGTGAATCTGCACGAATATCAGGCGCGGACCCTGCTCAAGACCGCAGGCATACCGATGCTCGACGGCGATGTCGCCTCCACCCCCACTGAGGCCGAATCGATTGCCCGGCGGCTCGGCGGTAAGGTGGTCATCAAGGCACAGGTGCATGCCGGAGGCCGGGGTAAGGCGGGAGGGGTCAAGCTGGCCGGGAACGCAGGCGAGGCGCTCGATCACGCCACCGAAATCCTGGGCATGGAGATCAAGGGGCTCACCGTACAGAAAGTCCTGGTGGTGCCCGCGGCGGACATCGCGACCGAGAGCTACCTGGGACTGATCATGGACCGGGAGAGTCAGCGTCCGGTATTCATGGTCAGCTCCGCTGGTGGGGTAGACATCGAGGAGGTGGCCGCCAAGACCCCGGAAAAAATCGTGCGACTCCCCGTCGATCCCACCTACGGTCTGCTGCCGCACCAGGCTCTCGCGCTCGGGTTTGCGTTGTATCGCCACTTCAACCAGGTCAAGGCGGCTGCCCGGATCATGGAGCAGCTCTATTCCGTCTTTACCGCCAATGGCTGTTCGCTGGCCGAGATCAATCCGCTGGTTACCACACCCGCCGGCCAGGTTCTGGCACTGGACGCCAAGATCGTGATCGACGACAACGAGCTGTTCTGGCGGCCGGATCTTGGCCTCCTGCGAGATGACTCGGCGGAAGAGCCGAGCGAGGCGGCCGCGCGCCGAGCCAATCTGTCGTTCATCAAGCTGGAAGGAGACGTCGGCTGTGTGGTGAATGGCGCCGGCCTGGCCATGGCGACAATGGATCTGGTGAAGTACTACGGAGGCGAGCCGGCCAACTTTCTGGACATCGGAGGCAGCTCCAGCCCGGACAAAGTGATCAACGCGCTGAAGATCATCACCGCCGATCCGAGCGTAAAGGCAATCTTGTTCAACATCTTCGGCGGCATCACCCGGACCGACGATGTCGCCAACGGCATCGTTGCCGCCACCCGGCAGTTCAAGGTGAAGGTGCCCATCGTCATCCGGCTCACCGGGACCAATGAGGCGGAGGCCATCCGAATCCTCGAGGGCGTGGGCATGACGGCTCTGAGCGATATGGACGAAGCAGTGCAGCGTGTGGTACAGCTGGCCCGGAAGGCAGCATGAGCATTTTCGTCGACCGGAATACCCGGCTGCTTGTGCAGGGAATCACAGGGCGCGAGGGGGCGTTTCATGCCCGGCAGATGCTCGAGTACGGCACGGCGGTGGTGGCGGGGGTGACCCCCGGAAAGGGCGGTCAGAAGTTCGAGAATCGGGTGCCGGTTTTCAATACCGTCGCAGACGCGGTGGCGGAGACCCGCGCCAACTGCGCCATCATCTACGTGCCGCCCATGGCCGCCGCTGGCGCCATCTTCGAGGCGGTGGACGCCGGTATTCCCCTGGTGGTGTGCATCACCGAGGGGATCCCGGTCATGCACATGAGCCGGGTAATGCCCTTTGTTCGCAGCCATGGAGCTCGGCTGATAGGCCCCAACTGCCCCGGATTAATTACCCCCGGCGAAAGCAAAGTGGGAATCATTCCCGGCAACATCTGCGCGCCCGGCCGAGTCGGCCTGGTCTCGCGCAGCGGGACTCTCACCTATGAGGTCGTCAACCAGCTGACCCGCAATGGCATCGGCCAGAGCACGTGCGTTGGGATTGGGGGAGATCCGATCATCGGGACCAACTTCATCGATTGTCTCGCGGCCTTCCAGGATGATCCCGCTACCGAAGCCATCGTGATGATCGGAGAAATCGGCGGCACAGACGAACAGCAGGCCGCGGCGTTCGTGAAGCAGCGGGTCACCAAGCCCGTGATCGGCTTCATCGCCGGGCAGACGGCGCCGAAGGGCCGGCGGATGGGACATGCCGGTGCCATCATCTCGGGATCTTCGGGGACCGCCGAGGAAAAATTGGCCGCGTTCGAGCGAGCGGGAATCGATATCATGCGCCGGCCGGTTGATGTCGTGGCCCTTCTGGAAAAGCGGCTGGGCGCCCTGAGCAAGTCATGAAGGAGGAGTCGTGGCAGCTACCCTGACGCTCGGCATCATCAAACCGGACGCGGTCGCCGGCGGTAAAACCGGAGCCATTCTGGCGCACCTTCAGCAGGCCGGGTTCACTCCGCGCGCCGCGCGCCTGGTTCGGCTGACCCAGGCGGAAGCCGGAGCATTTTACGCAGTGCACCGCGGCCGCCCCTTCTACGACGACCTGGTCGAGTTCATGACCAGCGGGCCCTGTTTGCCGATGGCGCTCGAGCGCGATAACGCCGTGGCCCAGCTCCGGACGGTCATCGGTGCCACCGA
>DATFQK010000492.1:0-2168 GCA_035264345.1 Gemmatimonadales bacterium
TCCTGGCCCGGCTGGCTCGAGGCGAGGTGCTCCAGGATTACCCCGCCCAGCTTCGAGCCAAGGACGGGACGATCCTCGAGGTCCTTATCGATTCCAGCGTCTACTTCCAGAATGACGAGCTTGTGCATACCCGCTGCTTTACCCGCGACGTCAGCCGGCAGCGAGAAGTGGAGCATGCCAGTCAGCGGCTGGCTGCCATAGTTGAGTCTTCGGCCGATGCCATCATCGGCAAGACCGTCGATGGCCTGGTGACCAGCTGGAACGCCGCCGCCGAACAGATGTTCGGGTATGGCGCGAAGGAAATGGTTGGTGGGTCCATCTTCAAGCTGATCCCCGACCATCTGCATCAGGAGGAACGAGAGCTGCTCGACCGCATCCGTCAGGGTGAGCGGGTGGGGTTTGCCGAAGCGGAGCGCATCCGAAAGGATGGTGGTCGGATCTATGTCGCCGTCAGTGTCTCCCCCATCCGCAACGCCCAGGGCGAGGTGATCGGCGCTTCCAGCATCAAGCGGGATGTCACCGAGCGCCGGCAGGCACTGCAGGCGCTTGCCCGGAGCCAGGAGCGATTGGAACTCGCCCTGCGTTCGGCTCGCATGGGAACGTGGCAATGGAATGTGGAGAGCGGAGACGTGAGCTGGGACGAGGGGATGAACCAGCTCTTTGGTGTCGCCTTGAACCAGCAGGTAACCCGTTTCGAGCAGATTCTCGAGCGGGTATATGCAGACGATCGCGAATCGGTGCAGCGGGACATTCAACGAGGCCTGGATGAGAGCGGCAGGCTCACCTCCGAGTTTCGGGTCACTCTGCCCAACGGAAAGACTCGGTGGCTCAGCGGCACCGGCCGCCTGGTGCGCGACAGCACTGGCGCAGCGCTCTACGTGACCGGTGTTTGTCTTGACGTTACCGACCGGCGGCTGATGGAAGAGCGGCTCCGCCAGGCCCAACGGATGGATTCGGTGGGGCAGCTGGCCGGCGGTATTGCCCACGAAGCCAACAACATGATGTCGGTGGTACTGGGGTGTGCCGACTACGTTCTGCAGCGAACCGATCTCCCGGACCAGGTTCGTCAGGACGTAGATCAGATCTGGCGTGCGGCCAAGCGTACCGCAGGCATTACCCAGCAGCTCCTGGCCTTCAGCCGCCGACAGATGCTCCAGCCTCAAATTCTGGACCTGAATGCCACCATCCGCGAGCTGGAGCCGATCCTGAACCGCGCACTGGGCGAAACCCGCGCGGTACGAATGCACCTCTCCCCGGCGCTGGGGTTGATCCAGGCCGACCCGGGACAGCTGGAGCAGGTGCTGGTCAATCTCGCCTTGAACGCTCGCGATGCCATGGGCGAGGGAGGTCGTCTCACCATCGAAACCATGAACGTCGCCCTCGATCCGGCCTATGTCGCAGCCAAGCCGGTGGAAACTCTCGAGCCGGGGGAGTACGTGGCGCTGGTGGTCACCGACACGGGGCACGGAATGGACCGGGATACGCTGGCCCGGATCTTCGAGCCTTTCTTCACCACGAAGGGTGTGGGGCAGGGCACCGGACTCGGGCTCTCGACGGTGTATGGCATCGTGAAACAGAGCGGCGGCTTCATCTGGGCTTATAGCGAGCCCGGACTGGGAACCACCTTCAAGCTCTATTTTCCCATCGCGAATGGGGACTTCCAGATCCACGCCCCCGAGCTGCCGGTCCCCCCAGGCCGGCCGGAAGAGGTAGTGCTGGTAGCCGAAGACGAGCCGATGGTACGGAGCATCGTGGCGCGCACGCTCAAAGGCTGCGGATATGGCGTTCTGGAGGCTGCCAACGGGAAAGAGGCCATCGGCTTGCTGGAGCAGGAGAATGGGAAGATCAGCCTCATCGTGGCTGACGTCGTGATGCCCGACATGGGCGGCCGCGAGATGGCCAATACCGTCGCCGAGCGCTGGCCCCTCATACCAGTGCTGTTCACCTCGGGGTACACCGGGCTGGACGTGGTGCGTCGGGGACTGCTGCAGGAGGGAAGCGAGTTCATGCAGAAGCCGCTGCAGCCGGAAACCCTGGCCCGGAAGGTCCGCGAGCTCGTGGACGCCACCCAATCCAGGTCCTGAAGCGCCGCGACAGTCTACCGATTACGAGGTGAAGGTGAAGCGCAGGTGGGCGGCGGCCTTGCTGTGCGTGCTGGGCGCTGGATG
>DATFQK010000493.1:0-11643 GCA_035264345.1 Gemmatimonadales bacterium
GCACGATCGAGGTTGGCCCGAAGAGCGGAATTCCGGCCCTCTGCAGCTCCTGACGCACCGTCGTCATTTGATCGGGCTGGATGTCGAAGAGCACCAGATTGGGACGCCCCGACCCTCCGGTTGTTCTCAGCTGCTCCAGCAGATTGTGCTGCGTGAGATAGAGAGTGCCCAACAGGAATGCTCCGAACCCGATGCCCAGAATCAGGATCGTGGTCTGATTGGCGGGCCGATACAAGTTGGCCAGTCCTTGCCGCCACACATACGGCATTCCCTGAGGGAAACGGCGCCGCAGAATATGGGTAAGACCCCAGGCTGAGGCCCATAGCACCAGAAGGGTAAGTCCGGCGCCTCCGGCGAAGATGACTCCCTGTCGCCAGCTGCCGACTTGATGGACGGCGAGCAGGAGGATGCTTCCGGCCAGCGCCACGGCCGCCACGCCCCACCACAGGTCATGGACGGGACGCTCGCTCTCATAGGCGCGGCGCAACGCCCTGAGCGGTGAAATGGCTCGCACAGCCAGAAGAGGGAAGCTGGTGAAGATCAAGGTGATCCAGAAGCCAACCCCGATGCCGAGAGCAATAGCATTCCAGGAAATCCCAGGCACTACCTCAACCGGCAGCAGGCTGCCGAGCAGCCGGGGAAGAAGCTGCTGCAGCGCAATGCCCAGCAGCGTGCCCACCAAGCTGCCGGCTAGACCCATCAGGGCTGATTCGACCAGGTAGAGCCGGAACACCCGTCCGCCGGTGGCGCCCAGGCACCTGAGTACAGCAATGGATTCACTGCGCTGCCGAACCTGGACCACCGCGGCACTGGCCGCTCCAATACCGGCCAGCAGCAAGGCCATGAGGGCGACCAGTCCGAGGTAGCCGGCCAGCCGGGAGAGCACCTCGTCGAGGTTGCGCTGATCCTCCGCTACGGTGCGTACCCGCACGCGCTCGGCGGTAAGCTGGGTTCGGTGCCGGCTGGCCCATGCCTGGGCCGAGGTGCCCGGCGGAAGCTTGGCGTAGATCTCGTATTGGACCCGCGCACCAAACCCCAACAGTGCGGTGGCCTGCAGGGACGCTGCCGGGATATAGACTCGCGGCCCGAGCGCGAAGCGAAACCCCACCTGATTGGGAGCACTGCGAATGGTGCCGGTGATACGAAAGCGGGCTTCACCCAACGCCAGCGTGTCACCCACTTCGGTCTCCAGTGCCGGCAACAAGGAGGGGTCAACGATGACGTTGCGTGCCGTCTGCAGCGCGTGCCACGCCGCCGAAGGTTGGGTCGCGATTTCGCCGTAAAATGGGTAGTTGCCGGAGACAGCGGCGACCTGCACCAATCGGGTGCTCTTCCCTTTTGGCGCATAGGCCATCGCGGCGAAACTGGTGAGCCGGGCCAGCTCGGCGCCCTGTCGGCCGAGCGTGTCCAGCACGGCTTCAGTCCGGCGAGAGAATGGCTGTCGGCTGGAGAAGGCAAGATCGGCGCCCAGCAGGGTGCGCGCCTGCTGGTCAACCGAGCTCCGCAGGTTCTCGGTGAAGGAAGCAATTGCCACCAGCGCGGAGACTCCAACGGCAACGGTGCCAACCAGCAACGCGGCCCGCCCACGGGCTGCTCTCAGCTCTCGACCGGCCATGCGAAAGAGGAAGGCCAGCTCGGTCACGCCGCGGTGTCTCCGCTGAGCCGGCCATCGGCCAGCCGAATGGTGCGGCGAGCCCTGGCAGCGAGCTCGAGATCGTGAGTGACCAGAATGAGCGTCGTCCCTTGGTCCTTGTTCAACCCGCCCATGAGCTCGATGATGGTGCCGCCGGTACTGGCGTCCAGGTTGCCGGTCGGCTCGTCGGCGAACAGAATTTTTGGCCCGGTGCTGAACGCTCTTGCCAGGGCCACTCTCTGCTGCTCGCCACCCGACAGCTGGACCGGATAGTGGTGCTCCCGCCCGGTCAGTCCCACTCGGTTCAACAGGTCGCGTGCTCGGGTGCGGGCGCCGGATTCACCCCTCAGCTCGAGAGGAACCTGCACGTTTTCCTGCGCGGTGAGCGTGGGTATCAGTTGAAAGGACTGAAAGACAAAACCGATCTTCTCCACCCGCAGTCTGGCTCGCTTATCCTCGGACATCGATCCCAGCTGCTGCCCGTCGAGATGGACCGTGCCGCTGCTGGGCAGGTCCAATCCCGCCAGCAGCCCCAGCAGCGTTGTCTTCCCGCTGCCCGATGGCCCCAGAATCGCCAGAAATTCGCCCGGCGACACATCGAACGTGATATCCTTCAGCACAGTGAGATCGCGGCTGCCCGAGCGGTAGGTTCGGCTCAGAGATTGGCAGCGCAGAATGGCATCAGACATTCACGAATGATACTCAGACACTTACTCCTCTCCGGCGTGCTCGCCGCCGTCGTGAGTTGCGAGCAGCAGGTCAAGGACGAACCAGCCACGAACCCGCCAGACAAAAGCTCCGAGCGCCCGGCGGTTCTCTTTCTGGGAACCAGCCTCACCGCAGGTTATGGCATCGATCCAGCCAAAGCCTACCCCGCACTGATCCAGCAGAGGATCGATGCGGCGGGACTGCCTTACCGGGTCATCAACGCCGGGGTGAGCGGTGAAACCTCCGCCGGTGCGGTGAGGCGAGTGGACTGGCTCCTGCAGCAACCTGTCTCAGTGGTGGTGGTTGAAACCGGGGCAAACGACGGACTGCGGGGATTACCAATCGATTCGCTGCGATCCAACGTTGACGCTATTCTGCGCCGGGCTCACCAGCTGCAGCCCCGCGCCAGGCTGGTGCTGGTGGGGATGAAGGTCCCTCTCAACTATGGCCGCGCCTACAGCCAGCAGTTCGAGTCGATCTATTCTCAGCTGGCTCGGACCCACGCCGCAACTCTGGTTCCCTTCCTGCTCGAAGGGGTGGGCGGAGTGAGTGCCCTGAATCAGGCCGACGGGGTCCATCCCACTACGGAGGGTCAACGGAGGATGGCGGAAACTGTGTGGCGGGTACTGGAGCCCGTTCTGAAGGAGCGTGCCGGGACTGACAGGACGGAGAAGGCCTCAGGCTAAGACCGACGGGCCCTCAGCCAGGACTTCACTCAGAGCCTCAACGGCCGCGTCGATCTCTTCCCTGGTGTTGTAGTAGTGCGGCGAGATCCGCAGGGCCGACGTAGCGTGCTTCGAGTCCATGTCGATGACCGCGTCTTCCCGTTCCGGCGAGCTGGTGTTTATGCCGCGGTGCCGGAGCGCCAGTTTCACGTCCCTCCCGTGCCATCCATCGATTTGGGCTGTAGCAATGGCGCAGAGCTCGGTGCCTCGATCCAGCACCCGGATACCAGGAAGCTGGGCCAGACGGTCTCGAACGTAGGCTGCCAGCTCGCGGCTGCGGTCGCGGGCCGTCTCCAGCCCCACATCCAGGGCGTACTGGGCGGCGGCGCCGAGCCCGAACATCAGGGCATAGGCAAATTCCCAGGTCTCGAAGCGCCGGGCATCAGGAGTGAGCTCGAATCTGTCGGGGTCGGTCCAGGTGGCTCCGTGCATATCGATCAGAAGGGGGTGGGCGCCCAGCCCCAGCATGCGGTCGGATATATAAAGGAAGCCCAGACCCCGCGGTCCCCGGACAAATTTGCGAGCCGTGCCCGAAAGGAAGTCGCAGCCCAGGCGGGTGACGTCGATCGGCATCTGCCCTACCGCCTGGCAGGCGTCCACCAGGTAGGGAACCTCGGAGGCCCGGCAGATCTGCCCGATGACCTCCGCCGGCTGAACCAGACCCGAGTTGGTTGGGATCCAGGTAAGGGCGACCAGGGTTGGCCGTTGGCGCGTTACCAGGCGACGCACTTCATCGGGATCTATCCCGCCTTCCGCCCTGTCGGGTGCACGAACGATGCGTACACCCCTTCTTCGCGCCAGGGACAGGTACATGATCTGGTTGGAGGCGTAATCGTCCTGGCTGGTGAGGATGCTGTCCTCCGGCCCGAGGTCGAACGCACTGATTGCCTGAGCAAATGCAACGGTGGAATTCTGGACCAGCGCGACGTTCTCGGCTCGGGTCGCCAGTAGTCTGCCCAAGGCCGCGTATACCCCACGCAACTCTCCGGCGCGCGCCTCGGCCGCCTCATAGGCGCCGATCTCGCTCTCCAAGTCGAGATGCGCGTCGATGGCGCTCCGGACAACACGGGGCATCAGCGCGGCTCCCGCGTTGTTCAGGTGGGCGACTCGGGCGCACCCGGGAGTGTCCTGGCGCCAGCGTACTAAGTCTCGGGCCAGGTCGGCTGTTATCGCTCCAGCCATGAGCCCAGCTCCTCGATTCCTCTTTCCCAATGGTGGGCCAGCCGGTCGGCGGCGGCGAGACGATCCTTACGCCTCAGTGCTTCGATAATGCGGGCATGATGCTGGGTAGAAAGGCTCACCCGGCCTGCCTCTCGGAGGTAGACCCGGATATAGCGTCTCGGCACCTGCCAGAGATTGTCGATCATATCGCGAAGCCGGCGGTTGGGGCACCCAAGTAGCAGGGTCTGGTGCCACTCCTCTTCCAGTCCTACGGTCCGGTCCACATCGCTTCGAACCGCGGCCAGCTCCCTGTCGATATCGCTGAGCCGGCCGAGCCGCTCCGGAGGGACATCGGCGGAGGTCTGCAGCGCCAGCACCTCGAGGGCGCTGAGGATGGCGCCACTCTCCCGCATCTCCGATGAATCCAGTCGGCAGACGCTGAAACCTCGGCCTATATCGGCGGCCAGAATTCCCTCTCGGGAGAGGCGGAGCAGCGCCTCGCGAATCGGGGTCCGGCTGATCCCGAGCTGACCGGCGAGCGAGGTGTCCCTCACGCGGGTGCCCGGAGCCAGGTCGCCGCGGTGAACACGGTCGAGGATCTCCTGGTAGGCCTGATCTCGGAGAGGCTTACGACCGATCACTGGTCTCGCTGGATTAAGTATTTTGTATACAATATACGAAATGCTGAGTTAATTACCTCGCGACCAGTTCTTCCAGCCTGGCGTCCAGTTCCATCTCCACGTTGCCCTGTAATGCGGTAGATACCGGGCAGCCGCTCTTGGCCTCCTCCGCTGCCCTGGCAAAGCCGGCCTGATCCAGACCCGCAACCTTGCCCCGAACTTCCAACCGCATCCTGGTGATCTTGAACCCCTCTCCCGCTTTGTCCACGGTACACGATGCCTTGGTGCTGATTCGGGTAGCCGGGGTGCCGCGCTTCTCCAGTCCGGCGGATAGGGCCATGCTGAGGCAAGCGGCATGTGCCGCCGCAATCAGCTCTTCGGGATTGGTCCCCCGGGCACCCTCGAATCTCGTGGCAAATGAATAATCCCCCTCGAACGCGCCGGATCCTGCCTTGAAGTGGCCCCGCCCGCTACGCAACACACCTTCCCACACCGCGCTGGCATTGCTGGTTGTCATGGTTGACTCCATTGGAATATGGAAGCCCTCAGGTCAGGGGCTTCCCGTTGCTGTCGATCAGCCGGATCTCTCCCAGTTTCAGGTCTCGAATTCCCGGCTCGATTTTAGACCGGTCGCCCACAACCACCCAGATCAGCTGGTCGGGGTGGACCACCTCGGCCGCCACCTGCGTGAGACTCTGGACCGTTTGGGACCGTACCTTCTGGGCAAAGGTATCATAGTAGCGGTCGTCCAGGCCGTAGCTCAGGAGGTCGGTGATAGCGCCCGACAAGGCTCCCATCGTTTCCCAGGAACCGGGGAGAGTCAGAGTGAGCGAGGCCTGGGCTCGGGAGAGCTCGGCCGGCTGGATCGGCCGATCCTTGACGATGCCTCGAAGCTCCTTGTCCAGCTCGACGACCGCCTCCTTGGTCTTGTCCGTCTGAACCGGGGCGTAAGCAATGAATGGCCGCTGGCCACGTGCATCCCGAAAGAATGTATAAGCGCCGTAGGCCCAGTGCTTGTCCTCCCGCAGGTTCATGTTGACGCGCGAGCTGAAGTCGCTGCCCAGCACCCCGTTCATGGTCTGGATCGCAACCTCATTCGGGTTGGCCTTGGGCGGGGCGAGGTTGCCTGCGATGATCACCGACTGAAGCGAGCCGGGCCGGTCCATCAGGTAGACCACCGGGCGAGGTTGCTGTTCCACCGTCGCAATAGACTTGGCCGGGACGTCGCCCGGCTTCCAGCCGGAGAACAGGCGCTCCAGCCGAGGCCGGATCTCCTCCATCGTGGTGGCGCCGACCACGACCATCGTCGCATGATTTGGTTTGAACCAGGTGTCGTGGAACCGGATTAAATCCTCCCGCTTGAGCCGGCTGGTGGATTCCTCGGTGCCCGAACCCGTCCAGGGATTAGCGTAGGGGTGACCCGCCCCATACAGGAGTCCGGGGAAAACCCGGAGTGCCAATCCTACCGGATCCGCTTTTTCTTGCTGGATTTGAGCCAGTCTCTGTTTCTTCAGCCGCTCGAAATCCGGTCGTGGAAACGACGGATGCAGGACCACGTCAGCATATAGAGCCAGCGAAGAATCCAGATTCTCCTTGAGCGCCTCCAGGGAAACGCTGGAGACGTCCAGCCGGGAACCGGTGCTCAGGTTGGCGCCCAATTGCGCCAGCTCATCGCTGATCTGAATGGCGTTCCGGCGGGTGGTGCCCTCATCCATCATGGCCAGTGTCATACTGGCGGTACCGGGAATGGCAGACTTATCCGCGGCAAAACCGGCGTCGAGCACCAGGTCGAAGCGGACCTGCGGAATCGACGGTCGCCGAGCGAGAACAACTTTGAGGCCGTTGGATAGGGTGGCCCTCTCCAGCTCGGGGAACTTCGCTTCTGGCGGCGTGCCGGGCGCCGGGAGCTTGGAGCGGTCAGCCCCAGCGGACGCGGTCTGAAACTCGGGGTAGGGACGAACCTCGAGGGTATAGACTCCATCGGTGAGCCACTGCCGAGCTGCGCTGCTGAGTTGCGCGATGGTGGCCTGACGCACCCGATTCAGCCTGACCTGGTAGAAGTCAGGACGGCCGGCAAACACCTCACCCTGCGCGAGGACGTCCGACTTACCGCCGAATCCGCCGATTCGCTCCACCCCCCGTATGAAGCCCGCCCGGTATTGAGTCTTGACCCGGCTGAGCTCGGCTGGCGTGGGTCCCCCCGTCAGCAGGCGGCGCAGCTCTTCGTCCACCGCCTTCTCCACCCGCGCCAGGTCGATCCCCGGGCGAGCGGTTGCCTCGACCACGAACAGCCCCCCGATCTCCCGCATATTGACATAGGCCGATACGTCGGTCGCAGTCTGATCGTCATAGACCAGACGCTTGTAGAGCCGGGATGACTTGCCGCTGCTCAATACGTCGCTCAGCAGACTGAGATAATCGGCTTCGGGAGTTCCCCATCCGGGGACGTTCCACACCTTGTAAACGCGGGCTTGGGGCACCCGGTCCTGCATCACGCCCCGCTGACTGCCGGTCCGTTTGGCGATCCAGGCCTGTTGCCGGGCTACCGGAGGCCCGGCCGGTATGTCGCCGAAGTACTGCTCGACTTTCTGTCTGGCGGTTTGTACGTCGATGTCTCCGGCCACCACCACCACTGCGTTGGCTGCACCATAGTAGGTGGCGAACCAGTCTTTTACGTCGGGCAGCCTGGCGGAATCGAGATCCTCCATCGAGCCGATGGTCATCCAGGAATACGGATGATTGGGGGGGTAGAGCTTGGGAGTGAGAAAGTCCCAGACCTTGCCGTAGGGTTCATTTTCTCCCTGCCGCTTCTCGTTCTGAACCACTCCACGCTGCTCATCCAGCTTGGGTTGGCTGATGGCCCCGGTGAGATGTCCCATCCGGTCGGACTCCATCCAGAGGACGAGGTCCAGGGCATTGGTAGGGACGTTCTCGAAATAGTTGGTCCGGTCTTCGTTGGTGGTCCCGTTCATGTCGGTGGCGCCGGCCTGCTCCAGCGGGCCGAAGAAATCCTTGTCGAAATTCTCGGTGCCGTTGAACATCAGGTGCTCGAACAGGTGCGCAAAGCCGGTCCGGCCTGGCCGCTCATTCTTGGACCCGACATGATACCAGACGTTCACCGCTACGATTGGCGCCTTATGATCCTCATGAACGATCAAGGTCAGTCCGTTGGGCAGCACAAACCGGTGAAAGGGAATGTCGAGTGTAGCAGGTGCGGTTTTCTGAGCCGTCAGCGGAGGCGGCAGCTCGATCAGCGCGATCGTGCTCAGGAGAAGCGCAGCGCGGAGAAGTCGTGGCAGCACGAAAATTCCTCGAAGCAGGGCAACGGTTGAAAGCCGGGTCGTGTCAACGGACGCCGGAACACTTTCAAAAGTTGCAGGCGGGTTACACCAGAGGCAAAGCGGGTCCGGGAGGCGACTGATTCAACCCCAGCCAGTACCGGGCGATGGTCTGGAGCACTAAGCGCAGGTCCTCGAAGTGGACCGGCTTCTGGACGCAGCTGTTGGCGCCAAGCTGATAACACTGGGCCAGCTCGCGGGGGTCGTCCGCGGAGGTCAGGATAACCACAGGAGTGGTGCTGGTTCGGCTGTTGGTGCGAATGGCTCGTAGCACTTCCAGACCGTCGAGCTTGGGCAGCTTCAGACTGAGCAGGATCAGCCGGGGAGGCGGCGCGCCACTGCGGCTGCGGTACCCGCCTCGGCCGAAAAGGAAGTCGAGCGCCTCTTCTCCATCACGGGCCACCGCGATCTCCGTATCACTCTCCAGCTCCTGCAGCGGCCGCATGGTGAGCTCCACCTCGAGCGGGCTGTCCTCCACGACGAGAAGATCGACGAAGCGGGGAAGCGGGGACGACGGTAGGCGGGGAAGGGGTTCCTCAGAAATCGGCTTCATACCGAGCTAGTCGTGCGCATTCGATGGGTCATTTCCTCCCCGCTTCCCTGCGTCCCCGCTTCCCAGCGTCAAATAAAACGTCGCTCCACGCTCGGGCTCGGCCTCGGCCCAGACCCGACCGCCGTGCTTGTGGGCGATGCGCTGCACCATGGCCAGGCCGGCTCCATTGCCCTCGAACTCATCCGCTCGATGTAGCCGCTGAAACATCCCGAACAGTTTCCCGGCGTAGGCCATCTTGAAGCCTACTCCATTGTCCTGAATGGCGAGGCCGACTTGCCCTTCGAACTCGAGCGGCCTGATTCGAATAACGGCCTTCTGTCTCGGCCGGGTAAACTTGACCGCATTGGAGAGCAGGTTGGTCAGCGCCAGCTTGATCAAGCCGCTGTCACCCTCCACGCTTGGCAACTCCTCGATCTGCCACTCGATGACCCTGCCGTTGGCCTGAGCCCGAAGCTGTCCGACCACGTCCTCGACCAGCGGAGTCAGGCTGACTTGTCGCCGAAGCAGATCCTGGCGGCCGATTCGGGAAACATTGACCAGGTCGTCCACCAGGCTCGACATACTGGTCGCGGCCTGATTGATCCGTTGGGCGTAGTGAAACGCCGACGGCTCCAGCTCCGGTGCTGACTCCTCGATCAGCAGCTTCGAGAAGCCCAGAAGCTGGCGGAGCGGACCCCGCAAGTCGTGAGAGACCGAGTAGAGCACGGTTTCCAGCTCCGCTGTCGCCGCGCGAACAGCGGCGCTCCGTTCGGCCACTCTCCGCTCCAGCTCTCCGGTTTGCCGCGCCAACTCGTCTCGCAGGCGGGCGTGCCGGATGGCGATGGCCAGCGGGGCAGCCACTTCCAGCGCGATGTCGCGGTGCTCCGCGTTGAACGCGCCCGGCGTGCTCGAGGCCATGGTGATTTCGCCGATGGCCTCCCCTTCGGCCAGCAGCGGGACCGAGAGCACAGACCGCATGCCGCCGGCCAGGAGCTGGCGATGGAACGGCGGACTGTCATCTACGGTCGAAAGGTCTTCCACATAGCGGACTGATCCGCTGCGCAGGGCATCGCTCGAGGCGAGATCAGCCAGCGGCACCGGAGCGGGCTGGAGGTGTGAGCCGGCGGAGAATCCGGCGATCATCTGGGCTTCTCTGCTGGGGAAGTCGAACAGGGCCACCAGGCACTGCTGACAGGGAATCATCCGGCGCATCCGGCCCAGCGCGGCGCGGCCGATCTCGGGAAGAGACTGCGCCGACACGATCGCCTGATCCATGTCGTGCAGCATGGCCAGACGATCTGCCGTCCGGCGGAGCTGCTCCTCCGCCCGCTTCCGTTCCGTGATGTCGGTGACCATACCGACCGTACCTACCAGGGCGCCGTCCTTGCCCAGGATCGGGCTAGACGACACCAGTCCCCAGAGCTGGGTGCCGTCGCGTTTGCGGAACCGCAAGTCCTGACTCGGCCCGGGCCGAGCTCCCCGCCGGCTCAGGGTATGCTTGGCACCAGAGCGAGAGTCGGCTTCGATGAAATCGTAGACCTGCCGGCCCAGCATGCTGCCGTTGGAGTAGCCCAGAAGGTCGGCCATTCGCTGATTGACATAGGTGAGCACGCCGCGGTCATCGGCGACCCAGATCCCTTCCTGGGCCACGTCGATCAGCTGCTTGAACCTCTGCTCGCTCTCCTGCAAGGCGCGGGTGCGCTCCTCCAACCGGGCCTGCCGTCCTTCATACGCCTTGGCATGTCCCAGCGCCGCTCCCATCAAGCCTCCCAGCAAACGCAGCGCCTTGGCGTCGCGATCGGTGAAGGCATTGGGCTCGGGTGAAACGACCTTCAGAAGACCGAGAATGCGTTGTTCATCCCGCAGCGGAACCACGAGCAGCGAGCGAATTCCCAGTTCGCGATAGGACTGGTGCTGAATTCGGGGATCATTGTAGGTGTCGTCACTGCGCTGCAGCTCACCGCTGCGAACACCCAGCCCGGACAGACTCCCGTTCAGCTTGAGCCTGGGCGCCTCGCTGCCGATGTGCAGCGTCGGTATCACCTCGTCACCCTCCACCGCCTCGATTACCGCGCCGCTCGCGCCGGTGAGCGTCTTGCTGCGCTCCGCGATCACTCGCATCACCGTCTCGGAATCCAGTCCCGCCGCGGTGACCGCCTGCTCGACCTCGAGCACCGCCTGAAACAGCTCGGTGTCGAGTCGCATCTCCTCTTCCGCCACCTTCCGCTCGGTGATATCGAATTCGGTGCCGAGGTAGCCGATCTGGCGACCGGCCTCGTCCCGCATTGGCTCCCAGCTACTGGAGCACCAGCGAATTTGCCCGGCGCGGGTCACCACCCGGTACTCCTGGTCTCTCAGCGCTCCACCCTGGGACAGCCGATCCCATTCCGCGATGATGGCGAGGCGGTCCTCGGGGTGGATGTACTGCAGGAACTCCTGGTCCCGCAGCTCTTCATCCGAGTATCCGGTGAGCCGCTCGAAGGCGGGGTTCACGAACCGAAGCTTCCGGTCCATGTCGTAGGCAATCACCCCTTCCCGCATGGTGGCGGTCACCGTCTGCATTTGACTCCGCAGCTCGTCGCACAAACGCTGGGCCTGCCGCCGCTTGCGGCCCTCTCGCCAGAGCAGGAACAGCAGGATCACCACCGCGGCCACGGCCACAATGCTGATCGGGGAAGCTTGGTTGAGTAGCTGGATGATCGAGACCACGAGTCCTGCAGGGTTGAGTCCTGAGCTTCGAAGATACACCTCGGTTGGAGCCCGGTCGAGGACGGCAAAACCGCCCATAGTCCTGCTGGCGGAGGGTACCCCGTGTCCCTACTCTTCCGCCATGGCGTTTCTGGACAGCAAGCGCGAGCGGGCTGCGCTCCTGATCTTCGTTCTGGGAGTGGGCCTGGTCTGGACTCTGTGGCCCTTCATCACCGGG
>DATFQK010000494.1:0-6166 GCA_035264345.1 Gemmatimonadales bacterium
ACACACCTCCGGACCGCAGGATAACTGCCGAAGTTTGCACTGGGGAATGAGTTGGGGGACGAGAGTGAGGATCGCTAGCGGCGATGGGTCTGTCAAGCGGATTGCGTTTTTGCGGACTATCTTCCCTCGTATGAAGCCAGCCGTCTATCTCGATCACGCCGCCACCACCCCGGTTCGTCCCGAGGTGCTGGAGGCGATGATGCCCTATCTCACCGAGCAGTCGTTCGGCAATCCATCCAGTGCCCACCGGTTCGGCCGCGCAGCCCGGGCGGGGATCGAGCAGGCCCGGCGGCACATCGCCGAAGCGATCGGCGCCGAGCCCAGCCAGGTGATCTTCACCTCCGGCGGCACCGAGGCGGACAATCTCAGCATCGTGGGCTCGGCGCTTGCCGCGCGGGACCGGGGCGCGCCGATGTGCGCCGCGGTATCGGCGGTGGAGCACAAGGCGGTCCTGGCGGCGGCTCACGCCGTCTGTCATCTCGGCGGGCGGGAGGTGCTGCTGCCGGTCGACACCGCCGGTATACTCGAGCTGGACGCCCTCGACCGCGCCCTGGCCGAAACGCCTTCAGTGGTCTCGGTCATGTGGGTCAATAACGAGGTCGGCGTGGTCCAGCCCGTGGCGCAAATTGCCGAGCGTTGCCGCGATGCCGGCGTCATCTTCCATACCGACGCGGTGCAGGCGGTGGGTAAGGTGCCCGTCTCGGTCCAGAAGCTCTGCTGCACCCTCCTCACCATTTCGGGTCACAAGATCGGCGCCCCCAAGGGAATCGGAGCCCTCA
Source organism: Gemmatimonadales bacterium (assembly GCA_035264345.1). GTDB lineage: Bacteria > Gemmatimonadota > Gemmatimonadetes > Gemmatimonadales > GWC2-71-9 > CAVVWJ01. The sequence continues at coordinate 780 of DATFQK010000494.1, forward strand.
TCGTACGCGACCGAAAGGCCGTCGAAGCCATTCTCCACGGCGGCGGGCAGCAGTACGGGATCCGTCCCGGCACCGAGAACGTCGCCGGCGCCGTGGCACTGGGACGCGCGGTGCAGCTCGCTACCGCTGAGCGAGAGACCCTGGCGCAGCGTCTGCTGGCGCTTCGGGACGAGCTGGCGCGCCGGCTCTTGGCGACCGTGCCCGACCTGGTGGTGAACGCCGAGGGAAGCGAGCGCGCGCCCCATCTCTTGAGCATCGCGGTGGAAGGCGCGGACAGCGAGGCGTTGTTGATGCACCTCGATCTTGCCGGCATCGCGGCATCCAGCGGCTCGGCCTGCTCGACCGGAGCGGTAGAGCCCTCGCACGTGCTGATAGCCATGGGCGTTCCTCGTGAGCTGGCGCTGGGCACCATCCGGTTCAGCTTTGGCCGGGAGAGCAGTATGGATGACGTTGACCGGGCAGCAGAGGTGATCCCGGGAGTGGTCGCGAAAGTGCGGAAGCTGGCGGGGGTGTTGGGGCGGACAGGCGGTCGGGCGGACGGTCGGTCAGTCGGTCTGGGAGAAGCCGCCGCTGCTCCGGAGTCGGAGTCGACCGCCCGGCCGGCCGACCGACAGGCCGCCCGATGAGCTCCCGCGTTCTGGTCGCCATGTCGGGCGGGGTGGACAGTTCGGTGGCCGCTGCCCGTCTGGTTGAGCAGGGTTACGAAGTGGTTGGCGCCACCATGAAGCTCTTCTGCTATGGCGACGAGGTCCCGAACCGGCCCTGCTGCTCGCTGGATTCCATCAACGACGCGCGCGACGTGGCAGCCGCCCTGGGGATCCCGCACTACGTTCTCAATCTCGAAGACCGGTTCAACCTGCACGTCATACAGAACTTCGTGAGCGAGTACAGCAGGGGCCGGACGCCGATTCCCTGCGTGCGCTGCAACTCCTTCACCAAGTTCCGCGACCTGCTGGCCCACGCCGACGCGCTGGACTGCGAATACATCGCCACGGGACACTACGCCATCGCGCGGGACGGCGGGCTCTACCGAGGCGCGGATCCGGCCAAGGACCAGAGCTACTTCCTCTGGGGGATCGATCCCGCCGTGGTCGCCCGGATGCTGACGCCGGTCGGCAACCTGAGCAAGCCAGAGACCCGGGCCTATGCCCGGCGGCTGGGCCTCACCACGGCGGAAAAGCAGGAGTCGGTCGAGATCTGCTTCGTTCCCAACGACGACTACGTCTCGGTGCTGGAGCGCCACCTCCCAACCGATGCTCCGGCGCTCACCCGGGGTCCCCTCGTCACCACCGGCGGCCAGATCATCGGCGAGCACCAGGGCTACGGTCGCTACACCATCGGCCAGCGTAAGGGGCTGCCCGGCGGCTTCGATGGACCGCGGTACGTGGTAGCCATTCGCCCGGAGCGGCGTGAAGTGGTGGTGGGGAGTGTCGACGACCTGGCGGGCCACAGAGTAAGCCTGGAGGAGCTGAACTGGCTGGCAGATCCACTGGAGCCGGGTGACCGCTGTCAGGTGCAGCTCCGGTACAGGGCGCGCGCAACCGGAGCACTAGTGTTGGACCAGGATTCGGACCAGCTGACCCTGGCACTGGAAACACCGGTTCGGGCCATCACGCCGGGACAGTCGGGGGTGCTCTACCAGGGCGATCGCGTTCTGGGCGGAGGGGTCATCTCCTGAGGGGGCCGCTCCGTTCCCTCCTGCTTCACTGGATACTGAATGCCGCGGCGCTGTGGATTGCCGCTGCCGTAGTCCCCGGTCTCGCCTTCACCGGAGGACCGGGCCGGCTTCTTCTCGTAGCTGCGGTGTTCGGCATCATCAACAGCACGCTCCGGCCCCTGCTCACCATTCTTACCTGTCCTCTCATCGTCGTCACCCTGGGCCTGTTCACGCTGGTGATCAACGCCCTGATGGTTCTGGCGACGGGCCGGCTCTCGGAGAGCTGGAACCTGGGCTTTACGGTGAGCGGCTTCTGGCCGGCGTTTTTCGGCGGACTGGTGGTGGGGCTGGTGAGTATGGTGCTGTCGTTGGGGACGGGGTCTAAGCCGGCGAGCAGTCGGCAGTCGTCAGACTTCAGTCCACAGTAATAGTTGGTTCGACATCAGCACATTCTGACGACTGACGACTGACGACTGGCGACTCTCTAGTACTTCAACCCCGCTGAATCAGCAAATTTCTTGAGCAGCTCCTGCTGCTCTGGGGTCAGCTCGTCAGGCACGGTCACCTGCACGCCAACCAGCTGGTCACCCCGGCGCCCGTTCTTCTCCAGCCCCTGTCCCTTGATCCGGAATCGACGTCCCGGCTGAGTACCCGGCGGGATTCGGAGCAGAACCTTCTTCCCGTCCAGGGTCCGCACCCGCAGCCGGGTCCCGAGGGTGGCCTGCGCCAGGTTTATCGGCACGTCGGCCACGATGTCGAGCCCTTCTCGGCGGAAAAACCGGTCGGGCTGCACCTGAAAGGTGACTACCAGATCTCCCGGCGCACTGCCCTGCCCGTTTCCCTGCCCTTGTCCCCGCAGCATGACCCGGTCGCCGGCCTCGGTCGCGGGCGGGACCGTGATGGTGACCCGCCGCTCCGCCCTGATCTCACCGGCGCCCCGACAGGTAGGGCACTTCTCCGAGGGAATGCGGCCGCGGCCCCGGCACTGGGGGCAGGGCCGATTCACCGCGAAGTTGCCCTGACCGAAGGAGATGGTGCCCCGACCCTTACACTCGGGACAGGTGGACCAAGTGGCGCCAGGCGCGCCACCGCTGCCGGTGCAGGTGGGGCACGTGTCGGTGATCGGCAGGGTGACGGGGACCTTCCCGCCCAGCATTGCCACTCGGAACGGCACCTCGACCACCGCCTCCAGGGTATCGCCTCTGCCTGACTCCTCTCGCCTGCCCCGGCCGAAGATGGAGGAGAAGATGTCGCCCAGGCCACCCAGATCCCCGAAATCGAAGCCTTGGCCGCTCAGGTCGCCCGGATCCATCCCCCCTCCGCGGCTTGCCCCCGCGCCCTGGGGCCGGCGCGGCATCCCGTCGAAGGCGCCGAAGCGGCGCATCTGGTCGTACTGCTTCCGCTTCTCCGGATCGGAGAGCGTACTATGGGCCTCCGAGACCTCCTTGAAGCGCTCTGCGGCCTTCGGATTGTTGGGATTGGCGTCCGGGTGGTACTGCTTGGCCAGCCGGCGGTAGGCCTTTTTTACATCGTCCTGGCTGGCCGAATCGGGAACGCCCAGGACCTGGTAAAAGTCCTTGGCTGCCACGTCAGCGCTGCACTTGCTCGGAGTAGACCTGGACCCGAGCCGGGCGCACCAGGGTGCCCTTGAACCGGTAGCCCGGCTGGAAGGTGGCGCTCACCACCTGCTCCTTGGAGCGCTCCGGAGCTGGCGTAGTGGAGACCGCCTCATGCAGCGCGGGATCGAACGCCGTTCCCACCGGGTCGATGCGTTCCACTCCGGCATCCTGCAGCTCCTTCCAGAGCTTCCGATCCACCGCGCTGAGCCCCTCGCGCAGGGTGGTGAGGGGGGTGGAGGGGTCGCTGGCAACCAGGCGATCCAGATCGTCCAGGACATCGAGCAGCTTGGCTACGAAGCTGGCCTGGGCCCGGTCGGCCAGCTCCGCCCGCTCTCGGCTGCTGCGCTTGCGGTAGTTGTCGTACTCTGCCGCCAGCCGGAGATGACGGTCCTTCAGTTCGGCCAGGTCGTCCTCCAGACGGGTGTCCTGGCCCCCCAGAAACTGGGGCTGGGTGCCTTCGGTCCGCGATGACGGCTCCGAGCTCATATCGGTCGAGGCGATATCTCCCCCATCGGCGCTGCGGCCGGTGTCGCTCTCCGGCTCGGCCATCCCGGCAGGAGTGTCGACGGGAGGTCTGTTGCCGTCGATATCGCGTCCAAATCCAGTCTGTTTTGCCACTTTACACACTCACTCTCGAGACCTCCCAAAGATAACATCCAGCCAACCTGCAAACCGTGACATTAGATTGACCGCACTCCTAGCACATCTCCACTTCAATCAACAGCACCCTGGCTTTGCACCCAGAGCGGAGTATCTCAGTGACCCAGAGTGCCCCCCGAAGCTGGCGCTTTCTGTGCGGGTCTGCCGTCATCCTTTTTCTGACGGTCGGCTGCTCAGATAGTCCCACCGAGCCGCACCAGGGGATCGTTCGCCCACTTACACCCCCGAGTTCTCACGCGCTGGTCTCCTACTTCCCGCCGCCCGAGTCGAATGGCGGCTGGAGAAAAACCACCGGTGCCACCAAGATCCGGTCGCTCGGGATGGAGCCCACGGGGCTGGCCGCCCTGGGGTCGTATGCTATGGCGCTGCCCTCCGAGACGTACTACACCGGGGTGAGTGGGTACTCCGCGAAAAACAAGGCAGTACTCGTCATCAAGAACGGCTGGATCGTGGGCGAGTACTACAATCAGTCGAGTGCCCGCACCGCAGTCTATTACCTGGCATCGAATGGCAAGACCTTCGCCATGATGCTCTTCGGTCGACTACAGCTGGACTATCCCTCACTCGGCCTCGACCTGAACAGCCGCCTCTATGACGAGCGCTGGCTCTCCGCCGGGTTCCCGCTAACCGATCCGCGTAAGGCGGACATCACCATTGATCATGTTTTCCGGCATGTGTCCGGCCTCATACCGGAGGTGGAGGCCACGGTGGCGGGTGGGGCGGTGCCGGGGCTGGCAGGCTGGGATTTTGAGCCGTTCACCGTCGGGAACGATGCCGACTACCCGGTCAGTGCGCCGCTCTACTTCGATCCCGGGAATCCTTCCACCTACACCAAGGGGTCCTCCTATTCCAGCGTAGGCTTCAACCATCTGAGTCTGCTTTTCAAACAGGTGACAGGCCTCGAGCCCAGTCTGTACCTGCGCACAGGAATGCTGGACCAAATCGGGGTGGGTCGCATGGCGTACAAGCTTCCGCAGGGGATGGGCGGCTATGTCTGGGCGACCGCAGGGAACGGTCTGGCGAGTGCCCGGGATTATGCCCGCCTGGCGTATCTGCTGCTGCATGAAGGAAACTGGGCCGGCAAACAGATCTTCACCGCCGAATGGATCCGGCAGTTCACCACCAACCCGGGCTATCCCAACATCAGCTCCAACGCCCAATGTCTCTTTGGGACCCAGTATCCCAAGGACCTCTATCGGATCGTGGGTTCGGGTGTAAATCTTGGTTTCATCGTTCCGTCCCTGGACCTGGTGGCCACCCTCAACGGACGAACCCGCACCTGGATGCGGGATGAGGTCACCCGCGCCTTCCTCGAAAAACTGTTCGCGTCCGTGACCCAGCAGTACAAAACCTGTGACGGCAGAGTCTTCAACAGCACAGCGACGGCCACTCAATCGGTAGCGGCTCTCACCTTGATCAATGCAGATACCGATCAGCCGATCATGGCGCTG
>DATFQK010000495.1:0-2237 GCA_035264345.1 Gemmatimonadales bacterium
GCGATGTTCCGGAAGCGGGTGTGGACCGAGGCCGGCGGCTATCCCGAGGTTGCCGACCTGGAAGACCAGCTTCTCTGGCTTAAGGCAGCCAAGCTGGGGTGGCGCTTCGCCAATGTGCCCGAGCTTCTGGGCGAGCACTACGTGCACTCCACCAGTTTCTTTCACCGGTCGTTCCGGTACGTGGACCGCCAGCGGGCCCTGGCCAAGGTGCAGGCAAAAATTGTCCGGGAGCTCAAGCTGCCGCCCTGGATGTACCTGTTCGCCCTGGGGCGATATGGCTACGCCTATTGTCCTACGCCGTTGAAGCGAGTGCTCCGCCGCACACTGGGCGGATCGGAGGAGCGAGACTTAGCCTGAGGGCTTGCGAACCACCACGGCAAACGACTCGGCAAAGTCGCTCAGACGCAGGGTGCACATCAGCGCCTGGCGAATGGTCTCGAGGGTGTACGCCGGGGCAAAGAACGAGGTGTAGTCCGAGTTGTAGTAGGGATAGATACGGTCCAGCGTCAGGCCGTTGTCCCGGCAGATCCGGAGCAGCCGGCTGGGGGTGCACTCCCGGTAGTAGGCCAGGAATCCGCTTCCCTTTTCCTTCTCCGGGAAAATGCTGAAGAGCACACGACGCGCGGCCTTGTTCCCCAGCCAGCGATTCAGCACCGCAAAGGGAGCGTTGCCGCAGGGCATGAAGTGCGCCATGGTGCCGCCTGGCGCAAGCACGCGGGCAAGATTGGCAATGGCCGCGCCGGGGTTGGCCACGTGCTCCAGCACGGCGCGGGAAAAGATCAGATCATAGCTGCCCAGAATGGTGACCGTGGCCACGTCTCCCACGATGGTCTGGTCGAAGGAGCCGACGGGCGCCTGCTCCAGCTCGGCGGCGGAGACGTCCAGGCCGGCAATCCGCAGTCCGTATCGCTGCTTCATGGCGGGTGAGATTGCCGGCTCCTTCCCACCGCCCACGTCGAGCACGCGCATGCCGGGCCGGATGAGGCTGGGAAGCACCCGGTCGCGAAAATCCACGGTGCCGTCGGCCGCGCAGCCGGGAATCAGCCGGGAAACCAGAGAGCGTTCCCAGCGGGAGACCCGACGGTTCAGGTCTATAAAACGTCGGAGCGTTGCTGGCATGAAGGTGAGTGGGGTTGGATCAACAAGGTCATCCGATGGATGTTGAGTATGCCCGGGTCGGGCGACGAACACAATGGGACGGGTTAGGCCACAAGCCATGCGGGTGATGTTTCTCTCGACCAGCATGGGCATGGGCGGAGCGGACAAGCAGCTGCTCTCCGCCGCTCAGCTCATGCACGCCCAGGGACACGACGTATGCATCGTGTCGCTCACCGAGCTCGGACCCATGGGCCTGGAGGCGAGAAGCCAGGGGATCCGCACTGAGAGCCTGGACATGCGCCGCGGTGTTCCCGACCCGCGGGGCCTGATTCGCCTCGTCCGGCTGGTGCGGGCCTGGAGGCCGGATGTGCTGCACAGCCACATGGTCCATGCCAATCTCATGGCCCGGGTGGTCCGGCTCTTTGCCCGCATTCCGGTCATGGTCTCCACCATTCACAATATCTACGAGGGCGGTCCGCTCTGGATGGCGGCCTACCGGATCAGTAATGGGCTGGTGGACCACATGACTATCATCAGTGAGGCGGCCGCCGACCGGTTCGTCAAGGAGCGCATCGTCCCCCGGGAGCTGCTCACCTGCGTCCCCAACGGCGTTGACACCGAGCGGTTCCGGCAGGTGGCGCCGGGAACCCGTGTGGCGCTGCGATCCTCGATCGGCGTCAAGGATCACGAATTCGTCTGGCTGGCCGTTGGCCGCTTCGAGCTGGCCAAGGACTATCCCAACATGCTCCGCGCCTTCGCCCAGGTGCGCCAGCGCGAGTCCAGTGCGGTGCTGCTCCTGGTCGGGCACGGCTCCCTGCAGGTGGAGACCGAGTCGCTCGCCCAGTCGCTGGGCCTGGGTGACCGGGTCCGTTTCCTCGGCGTCCGCTCCGACGTGCCGGAGGTCATGGCCTCGGCCGACGGCTACGCCATGTCCTCCGCGTGGGAGGGGATGCCGATAGCGCTGCTGGAGGCGGCCGCCGCCGGTCTCCCGATCGTGGCCACCCGGGTGGGAGGAAACCACGAGGTGGTGCGCGACGGCGAGAGCGGATATCTGGTTCCGCCCCGGGACCACGAGGCTCTGGGACAGGCTATGCTGCGGCTGATGCAGCAGGCGCCGGAGGAGCGCCGAGCCATGGGCG
>DATFQK010000496.1:0-3785 GCA_035264345.1 Gemmatimonadales bacterium
CAGCAGTGGCTTCGGTACGCAGGCAGGATCGGTTTCCGTCATTCCGTCGTTCCGTCGTTCCGTCCCCGCCTGCTTGCTGATCGATACTACTCCCAATAAATTTTCCAACTTCTTAGCATTTCTGCCCTTACCGGGCCGAGAGGGGTGAGTAAGCGAATGCCAGAGGTCATCATTCACGATGACGAGAGCTTCGAGCGGGCACTAAAGCGGTTCAAGAAGAAGTGCGAAAAAGCCGGAATTCTATCGGATCTCCGCAAGCACCGTCACTTCGAAAAGCCGAGCGAAAAGCGGAAGCGGAAAATGAACGCCGCAGTCCGCAAGACCCGCCGTGGTCCCCGTGTCCCCCGCGTCTGACCTCGCCTCAACCCTGCGCGCCGCGTTGAACGCCGCGCGTAAGGCGCAGGATAAAGAACGCACGCTGGTCCTCGGTACGATCCTGGCGAACCTGAAGAATCGAGAGATCGAGCTCCGCCGGCCCGCCACCGACGATGAGGTAACCGATGTCCTCCGCAAGGGCATCAAGATCCGCCGGGAGGCCGTGGAGCAGTACACCAGCGCCGCCCGGCCGGATCTGGCGGAGGCCGAAGCGGGCCAGATCAAGGTTTTGGAGGAGTTCCTGCCACCGGCAGTCGATCCGGAGGAGATACGGGCGGCGGTCCGGAGTGCGATCGTTGCCGGGGCCAAAGACATCGGCAAGGTCATGTCCCAGGTGTTGCCGAAGTACAAGGGCCGGGCCGACGGAAAGTTGATCAACCAGATTGCGCGTGAGGAGCTGCAGGCCGGCTGATGACGCAGGTGGAATTCCTCTCTCCCGACGGGGTGCCAGCCCAGATCAAGGGCGGCACCCCGTTGCCGTTGCCGGAGACGCAGATTGCCGACGCGCTGGAAACCATCGAATTCCAGGCGGTGCTCGAACTGGTCGCCGAGCACGCGGTGGGCCCGTTAGGCGCCGCACGGGTCCGGAGCCGGCGCCCCACGCAAGGCCTGAACTGGATTCGAGCCGAGCTGGACCGGGTGGGCGAGGTGGCCGGCCTCTTTCGCCGGGGAGACGGTCTTATCTCAGAAGCCATTCCTGATGTCACCCAGGTTCTTGCCCGGCTTCGTATCGACGGAAGCGTGCTCGAAGGGGTGGACCTGGTCGCCCTGCTCCAGGTCCTCCGCGCGGCGCGAACGGTTCACGCCGATCTCGAGCGCATCGCCCGTCTCGCACCGCTTACCGCTGAGCTGCTCCGCCCCTTGCCGGACAAGACCCTGGAGCGGAGGCTGGATCAGTCGGTGGACCCGGATGGAAACCTGCTGGACACGGCAAGTCCCCGGCTGGCCGCTGCCCGGCGCGAAGTGCAGGCAGCCCGACAACGTCTGCTCCGCCGGCTCGACACGCTGCTTCGCGGTCTGGAGAGCGGGTCGACTCCTTCGGACGCCTCGGTGACAGTGCGGGGAAACCGCTACGTCATTCCGGTTCGGCGTGATTCCCGGAGCCGGCCGCCGGGCATCATCCACGACGAATCCGGTAGCGCGGGCACCCTGTTCATAGAGCCCTCGGAGACCATAGAGCTGGGCAATGCGCTGCGTGAGGCTCAGGTAGAGGAAGAGCGGGAAACGCTCCGGGTGCTCCGGGAGCTCACCGACCTGCTCCGACCGCATCTCACCGTACTCCGGGAGATTGTCGAGATGTGCGTTGGGGTGGATGACGTGGTCGCCCGCTCCAGATACGCCGTCGCGGTAGGAGGCGAAAAGCCGGCGGTAGCCGAAGCGCCCGCTCCTCTCAGAATCGTGAACGGGCGACATCCGCTTCTCCTGGCGGGAACGATCGAGGTGGTCCCCTTCGACCTGGAGCTCGCGCTGGACGAGCGCACTCTGCTGGTCACCGGTCCAAACACCGGCGGAAAGACCGTCCTGCTCAAAGCGGTCGGTCTGGCCGCTGCGCTTGCCGCTTCCGGCATTATCCCGCCGGTGGGCGAGGGAAGCACGCTGCCGGTCTTCCGGCGCATGTACGCCGACATCGGAGACCAGCAGTCGATCGCCGCTAGCCTCTCGACCTTCAGCGCTCACGTTCGCATGCTGCGACAGGTACTGGATCAGGCGGACGATGCTACCCTCGTGCTGCTGGACGAGATCGGCAGTGGCACCGATCCGGTTGAAGGCGCCGCGTTGGCGGCGGCCACCCTGGTCTCCCTGACTGAGCGCAGGTCGGTAACGCTCGCCACCACCCACCTCGGCGCCCTGAAAGAGCTGGCCAGCCAGACCGAGGGCGTCGTGAACGCGTCCCTCCAGTTCGACGCAGCCACTCTGACGCCCACCTACCGGCTCCTCAAAGGTGTACCTGGACGGTCTTATGGCCTGGCCATCGCTCGGCGGCTCGGCGTTGCTCCGGCGATTCTGGCCGACGCTGAGTCCCGGGTACCCGATGCAGAACGGCGGCTGGATGCCCTGCTGGCAGCCGTCGAGGAGCGCGAACGAGAATTGCGCCTGAGGCAGCAGGAGCTGGAGGAGCGGACGATTGAGCTGGATTCCCTCAATGCGCGGCTCAGAGTCCAGGAAGAGAGTCAAACCGTGCGCGACGCCGAGCTGAAGCGGCGAGAGAAAGAGGCCGACCGGGAGGGAAGAAGACTTGCCCGCGCCCACCTGATGGAGGCAAGGCAGCGGGTCGAAGACGCATTGGCTCAGGCACGCGGTGCGGTGGACGACGCGGCTGCCCGGGAGGCGCGGAGGTTGGTGGAAGAGGGAATCGTGGAGCAGGGGCAGGCATTAGAGGAAAGCGAGGCAGCGGGGCAGCGGGGCAGCGGGGCAGAAGTGCTCGAGGTCGGCACCGCAGTTCGACTGGAGACCGGGGGCACCGGCGAGGTGATAGAAATCCGCTCCGATGGGAAGGTCGTCATAGCGGCTGGTGCTATAAGGATGGTCGCGGATCCTTCAAGTGTCTCCGTCATATCCAAACGAGAGCAGCGTAAGACAAGGAGCGACGCTGCCCCGCTGCCCCGCGGCCCCGCTGCCCATCTTGAGATCGATCTTCGGGGCATGACCGGAGACGAGGCCGAGACCGCTACCGTGGCCGCGGTAGACGCGGCGGTGTTGGCCGAGCAGCCGTACCTCCGAATCATTCATGGAATGGGTACGGGAGCGGTACGGGAGCGAGTTCGACGGGTTGTGTCAAAGGACCGGCGGATTTCACGATACGGGTTCGCGCCGCGCAATCAGGGTGGGACCGGAGTCACCATCGTCGAGTTCTCCGCGTGAGCATGATTCCCGAGGATACCATCGAGCAGGTGCGGGACAGCACCGACCTGGTTGGGCTGATCGGGGAATCGGTCTCGCTCAAGCGCACCGGTGCCGATTACCGGGGGCCTTGCCCGTTCCACGGGGGTACCAATCGAAACTTCACGGTCATTCCCAAGAAGGGCCGTTACTACTGCTTCGTGTGCCATGAGTCGGGCGACGTCTTCTCCTGGTTCATGAAACGCATGGGTCTGGGCTATCCCGATGCGGTGCGGGAGGCGGCTAGACGGGTGGGGGTAAACATTCCGGACCGGCCTGACCGGGCCGGGCCCGATCCGCACGAGGCGTTGTACACCGCCGTGGCGGCGGCGCAGGACTGGTTCGCCCGCCAGCTGCTGGAGCTGCCGGATGCCAGAATCGCCCGGGAGTACCTGGAGCGCCGCGACCTGCCTCTGGACACGGCCGCCCTGTTGGGGCTGGGATTCGCACCCCAGGGGAAGGCGTTCCTGGAGGCGATGCACAAACTGGGGATCGACCACGCTGTCCTGCTTGAAGCGGGTCTTGCGGCG
>DATFQK010000497.1:0-2558 GCA_035264345.1 Gemmatimonadales bacterium
CTGGCCCAGGTTGTTGATGTCGTACGCCGCGCTCCGCGGGAAATCGGGAAGGGTGCCGAGGTCCTCGATTCCACCGCTCTCCGTCCAGAAAAAGGCGTGTGCCGGGGACGGCGGCGGGTCCATGGTGCCCTGACAGTCCACTACGCAGCTCGTGCCGACTACCTGTCCCCGGTCGTTGATCGCTACCGCGATGCTCCAGTTGCCGGCGATGACGCCTACGTCGACGAGCTCGTAAAGCACGGCGAACATCTCGATGCCGACACCCTTGCGGCCCCGGCTGGTCGTCACCGCCACGTCGTACTTTCCAGTGTCGGCATCAGCTGCGATGGTGATGTTCGCGATCAGCTTCGCGGCTGAAATGAAGGTCGTGCTGTTGGTCGTGACACCGCCCGCTGCCACTCCCTGACGCTCCAGCGCCACCACCGATCCGCGGTCGAATCCCGTGCCGCTGACCGTGATATCGAGGTTCACCCCGCGCTTGGAACTGTCGGGCACCACGCTACTGACGGTAGTGGTCCCACCAGTGGCGGCCTCGACTTGCGGCGCTGTCGGTTCTTCACCCTCGCGACAGGAAGTCGTGCCGGCGGCCAGTGCGATCACGGCAGCGAGCACCGGTAGGTTCAGGTGGAAGTGGTGCGCCTGCATAGGACCTCTCACAGAATGGTCGTCGCCGCATCAGGACACGGCGGCGTGCCCCTGAATTGATTCCAATCCGGCTAAGCGATATCCGGCCCAGTAATAGGGATGACGGAAGCGCTGCTCTGCCAGCAGTGCGCGCTGCGCCGCTGCCAGTGCCTCCGCGGTTCCGGTCTGTTCCAGCTCCCGGTAAAATCGGCTGGCGAACACCGCGGCTCCGGTGTCCGGAATCGCCCACAGGGTAGCCACCACCTGCCTCGCACCTGCGGCAAGGAACGCAGCAGCCAAGGTGGCATAATCCTCACCCGGTGAATAGCGCCGCGACGCTCCGGGGCCGAGTCCGGTCTCGCAGCCGGAGAGAAACACGAGCGGGCTCTGGATCTCGAGCCCGAGCACTTCGTGCACCTCGAGGCGCCCATCGTCCATCGTCGAGCCCGGCCGGCCGGGCCCCAGCTCGATGCGGCTGAAGAGGGGATTCATTCCATTGAGTACCCCATGGGTCGCAACGTGCGCCACTGTACCGGAGCGGAGTGCCTGACGTAACGCCGACTCACTGGCCTCGCGCCCCAGCAATACCCGCGCGTGCTGGGACCGGCCGAGAGCGCGCACCTCCGACGCCGTGGCCGGAAGAGCCCGGGGCAGCGGTGCGAGGGCAGTCACTTCGAATGCCCCCCCTGTCGGAGGCGACGGCTGGGTTTCCCTGCGGGAGGCGAACGCGGCCGAGGGGAGGTGGACCAACGAGTAGCGTTGGACCAGATACTCCCCGGCGCGCGTCTTCAGTGCGCCGAACGGGAGATACGCCAGAACCCCATGAGGCACGATGACGAGACGCCGCGCACCGCTCTGGCGCTCCAGCGGACCGAGGAGCCACTGGCTCAGGGTTCTCAGCACCGCCTCGGCCTCCTCGGCCGGGACAGTCGGGTCGGCGAGCAGCTGTCGGGCCAGGCGCACTCTGGCCTCCATCTCCTGCGCCCGCACGGGCACGACCTGCACCTCGATGCCTTGCCGGGTCACACTGAAAACGAAGAGCTCTTCCGGTGCCACCAGATAGGCGAGCATCAACTCGTCGGCTCGCAGGGCGTCGCGGATTGCGCTGGTACGCCCGTCCAGGTGCCCGCCCCCGCCCGGCCGGCCGCCGGCGTTCAAGTGGGCGAGCTCGTATTCTCGTTCAGTGCGCCTGAGCTGGTCCCGCAGCTCGCCCGCTTCCAGTCCCTCTTCTTCCCTGGTTCCAATTTCGTTTTCGAGCAACCCGATTCGGCGCAGCAGCTCCACGCCTGGCGAGCCGGACGTCGAGCGATGCTCCAGCTCGCCGGACGACCCGGGTTCCAGACCAGATCCGCCGCGAGGCGCGTCCGAGAGCGCGAACGCCTCCTCGGTTTGGCCGAGCGCGAGGAGCGCCTTCATCAGGTCGGCGTAGATCCCGGTCCGAGAGGAAGCATAAGAGGCGCGGAGCAGAGTCGAACCATGAGTGCGCCGAGTTCGCTCCACGGCCGCGACCGCCCGCCGACCCGCGGCAGCGGCCGAGTCCCATTGTTTCAGGGATCCATAGGAACGGGCTCGAAGCGCTTCCGCCTCCGAGATCTCCGAGGACAACCCTTCCCCGAGATCGGTGGCCGAGGAGGCCAGGACCTGGAGCACCTGCTGAGGCTTCCCGGCACCGGCAGCAACTCGAGCCTCTGCCAGCCCTACCTTGGTGCGCGCCAACCGAGTCGCCAGCTTGGCGGCGACCCGGCGAGCCTCGCCCAAGTGGCCCACTGCTCCCACTTCCGCCAGCAGCAGGTGGTCATCCAATTGATAGCCGAGGTCTTCAGATCTCAGGTGCAGGGTCAGAGCGCGCGAGACCAACTCCTCGGCTTGCTGCCGCTGGCCCATGGCGGCCCGGATCCGGGCCGCACTGTGGAGATTCTGGCCCTGTTCGCTGG
>DATFQK010000498.1:0-9620 GCA_035264345.1 Gemmatimonadales bacterium
AACGGCGGATCGGGCTGCCTGAGGGACATGGATCTGGTTGTCCGCATCATCCGCGCGGTTATCGGGGCCACTCACCTGCCGGTGACGGTGAAGACCCGGAGTGGGTGGAGCGATCAGGCCCGGGACCCGGTCTCGATTGCCCTCCGGATGCAGGAAGCCGGGGCCAAAGCGTTTACTCTGCACGCCCGTACCCGCACCCAGATGTTTTCCGGGAAGGCAAACTGGGACGAGATCGCCAGCGTAGTGGAGGCTCTCGACATTCCGGTGATCGGCAACGGCGACCTGGAAACCGCGGCCGACATCGTGCGGATGAGAGAGCACACCGGATGTGCCGGGGTTATGGTCGGCCGGGGAGCATTCGGCAATCCCTGGCTCTTCCGCGATGGACAAGCCTTGCTGGCCGGAGAGGCCGCTCCACCACCGCCGTCCGCTCGGGAGCGATTTGCCGTGGCGCTCGAGCATGCCCGGTTGGCCATCCGCCTCCAGGGAGACACTCGGCGCACCGTGATGGAGTTCCGCAAGCACCTGGGTTGGTACACCCGAGGCCTGCACGGGTCCAGCGCCCTCAGACAGCGCCTCTTCCAGATCGAATCGATCGGGGAAGCCGAGGCGATCTTCCTCGAATATCTCGAGCCTGTCGCTCAGGTGGCGTGACCGCCGAACAGATCGAAGCTCTCCTTGCCGAGGTTGCGGCCGGCCGAATCGCTCCCCACGCGGCGCTGGAGAAGTTGCGGCACCTCCCATTCGAAGATCTTTCCTTCGCCCGCATCGACCACCACCGCGAGCTCCGTCAAGGCCAGCCCGAGGTGGTGTTCTGTGAGGGGAAGACTCCGGACCAGATTGTCGCAATCTGTGAACGGCTGGAGGCGGCCTCGGGATCTTTTCTGGGAACTCGCGCTTCCGAGACGGTTGCCCAGCGATTGCGAAGCAGGTTTCCTCGGCTGATCTGGAATCCTACCGCGCGTATCGTCCACCTTCCGGCGGCCCAGACCCGGCACCCCACCGCCACCGGTCCGATTTTGGTCATTTCCGCCGGCACCAGCGATCTCCCGGTTGCGGAAGAGGCGGCCGTGGTGGCCGAAGCCTACGGCCATACCGTGGAGCGCCTGGTCGATGTGGGCGTGGCCGGGTTGCATCGACTGCTCGCCGCGGGCGATCAGCTATACCGGGCGCAGGTTGTCATTGTGATTGCTGGAATGGAGGGCGCCCTGCCCAGCGTGGTGGGTGGTATGCTGCGGGTGCCGGTGATCGCTGTTCCCACCAGCGTGGGATACGGTGCTTCCTTTGGCGGGCTGGCGGCTCTGCTGGGAATGCTCAACTCCTGTGCGGCGGGGGTGACGGTGGTCAATATCGACAACGGGTTTGGCGCCGCGGCGGCGGCCAGCCGGATTTTGCGCTCATGACCCTCCGGACTGTTATCAGCAGCGACGATCCCAAGTTTACCTGGGTGGATGTGGTGCATCCGTCGCCGGGGGAACTCGGGGAGGTTGCCAAGCAGTACGGTCTCCACCCCATGTCGGTGGAGGATTCGCTCGATCCCTATCACCTCCCGAAATACGAGCGGATCGGGTCGACGATATTCATCATCGTTCGCGCGATAGACGTCGCGGCGGCGCACGACTGTTCGACGCTGCATGAAATGACCCGCAAGGTGGCGATCTTCTACGGGGGGGACTTCCTGGTCACCATCCACCGCACCGAGCAATCCTTTCTCACCAGCGTGATGGAGGAGTACCGGCAGGCTGCTCCGCCTGAAGGCACTCCCGAGCGGCGCAAGGGTTTTCTCCCCCGGCTCATCATCGACCTGGTCAACGGCGCGGTCGCAACCTACCAGAAGCCACTGGAAGAGGCCGAGACGACGATCGACAGCTTCGAAGCAACGGTCTTTGGGGATCAGGAGTTTACCGGACTCCTCCGAAGCATCTACCTGGTCAGGCGGCGGGTGACGCTCCTGCGGCGGATGCTGATCCATACCCTGGATGCCGTGAAGAAGCTGGTGCCCGGGTCGGAGCCAACCGCGCCACTCTACCAGGACCTCCGAGAGAATACCGAGAGCATGCACTTTTACGCCGACGAGCTGCTGGAGGACGTCAATAACCTGCTCAGCATCCAGCTCGCCCTGGCATCGCACCGAACCAATGAAGTGGTGCGAGTGCTCACCGTGTTCTCCGTGTTCTTTCTGCCGCTCACGTTCATAGTCGGCATCTACGGCATGAACTTCCACTACATGCCTGAGCTCCGAGAGCGCTGGGGTTACCCGGCGGTGCTGATTGGGATGGGGTTGGTGACCCTGGTGATCTATCTCTGGTTTCGTCGCCGAGGGTGGCTGAGGGGATGATGGAGGCGGTTGCGCTCCTGGTGCTGGCGATCGGGTCCGGAGTGCTGGGCTGGCTCCTGGGACGGAAGCAGGGCAGCAGCGCGCTGCGCTCGGGGGTAGCGCCCCATCTGCTCCCGGATCCAGCGCTGGAATGGCTGCGCCGAGCTCATCGCGCGATCGGGGTTTGGGTCTCCGAGCTCGACCCCCAGGAGGAAGGCCCCCGGGCGGAGCGCATCGTGGAGCCCGAGCGGCTCTCGGTCGCTCAAATCGTTGCTGTCGACCGCCGGCTCGAACGGGCACGAGACCAGGAACAGAGCGGGGCGGAGCGGATGGAAGGCGGCATGCTCGTGTTTCATGCCCAGGCAGGCTCGGCCGTGGGGCTGCTGTTGCCCGACAAATTCGAGACCAGCGGACTCGACGGGGTAGAAGACGATCTGCGCCGGCTGCTCGATGGGGTTCGTCGCCGTCCCAATCTCCTCGCTCTGGCTCAGGCGCAGTCGCAGGGGGCCTCGCTCGAGTCGGTGGGCAGCGTGGGCCTGCGACTGGCCTACCAGCTCGAGCGGACGCTGGACAACCAGGCAATCGTCGTGGCGCTGGATGCCGGAAACGTCCGGGTGATTGGGGTCTCTGGGCGAGCTGACCGGCGCTTGCTCGACAGTCAGCTGCCCGATGCCAGTGAACTGGCCCAGGTCGCTCGCGGGATTCAGGAGGCACATATCTCCACGGGCGATCCCTTGGGCGGAGCGGTGGCCGACCGCCGGAGCCGCTCGGGATCAGTCCTGCTGCATCCCATTCGGCACGACTTGAAGCCGGTTGGGGCCGTCGCCATCTGGCTCTCGACTGGAAAGGAGCCTTCGGGTCCGGCTCGAGCCGAGATCATGGAAGCGATTCACAATGCGGCCGCGCGCATCGATCGCGCGCTGGAAGCCGACCAGCACAAGCGAGCAGCCACGATCGATGCGCTGACTGGACTTCATAACCGGCGTGGCTTCGACGAGACCTTCAGGTCGATTACAGCAGGGCAGGGGGCGCTGCTGTATGCCGACATCGATCGCTTCAAGAGCCTGAACGACACCCTCGGCCATCCTGCCGGCGATGCCGCGCTGGTCCACTTTGCCCGCATCATCAGGGAACAGATCCGCGCCGGCGATGTTGCCGGCCGGATTGGAGGTGAGGAGTTCGCCGTCTGGCTGCCGGATACCGATCTGGAGCTTGGCTCCCGCATCGCCGAGCGGATTCGTCTCAAGCTGACCAATACGCCGTGGCACTGGCAGGGCCGCTCCTGGCCACTCAGCGCTTCGTTCGGAGTGGCCGCCTGTCCCGAGACCAGCCGCAGCACCGACAACCTGCCGGCCCAGGCTGACTCTGCGCTCTATCAAGCCAAGCGGGGCGGACGGAACCGGGTCGAACGAGCGGGGCGGTAGGGAGGGGGCGGTCAGGCGGCCGCCCTCATGCTGAACTTCTGCCTTAAGCAAACGCGCTAAGCGCTTGGTTCTTAGTAAGATATAGAGCAACATTCTAGTTGTATCAGACCGTCTGACCGACCGCCCGCCCGCCCGCCGACCTACCGCCTGACCTCTCGACCGCCTATTATTCCACCACCCGGGGGCGACTGGCTTCGACGGGTTTGATGAAGGAATTGTAGCGTGCCCAGGTCCAGGTTCCTGGTAAAACTGTCTGGAATGATTCAACTGCCAATACTGAACTGGCACTGGCTGCGTAAGCTGAGCTAAGCTCGCTTATGCTCCTTCGGCCGATGGAGCCCGCCTGGGGCGCCGCGTGCCGAATCGCAAATCCGGGCTGGCTGGGCGCGTCGCTCCGGCGCGTTCGGCGAGATTTCAGGAGATAGGCTTCGGAGAGGTCGGCTCGACAGCGCTCCGAAGTGACGGCAAGAAGTCGAGCCTACGCACGTAGACGCGGTTCTGGAAGCTTACTCGGACCAGGGTTCGATTCCCTGCGCCTCCATCAATTGGAAAAGGGACTCTCGATGGAGAGTCCCTTTTCTTTTGCCCTGCCCTAGCGTCGGAAGTATCCGGTCACCCGTCCGGCTCGGTTGACCTTCTTGATCGGGAGCCGCAGTACATCGCTTCCCAGCTGGAGCCCACGCCGTTCACTCATGGCCCTGAGGCTCAGAGTCAACGAGAATGGGTCGGCTCCCACCTTATTCACCACGTATCCCTGGTCCGCCAGGGAAGACACGGTGACGATGCTCAGAGGATTTTCCCCCAGGTCGATGAAGCCGGTCTCCAGCTCGTTGATGAAGATGGACTCCCGCCAGTGACCATCTGCCGTGCCCTCGCCACCGGTGTTCTCGACCGGCACCTTGCCGCCGGTATAGGCGTTGCCCCCCACCTGGTTGAACGCCGTGATCGCCTGTGCACCGGTGAAATGTGGATCGGTGCCGGTCGCCGGGGGCAAGGAAGGATCGGCCAGGAGCCCCATCGTTGGCCACAGGCTCCCGAATCCAAGCACATGCCCCATCTCGTGCAGGATCACCGTCTGTAGCAGCCCTGCGTCCTCGATGCTCGCCAGATCCTGCTTATCGAAGATCATGGCTCCCAGCACGCTGAGATTATTGGAATTCCGAATGAAACAGGGACCGGCCGATCCCAGCACCCCACCCGGACCATCGATATTATCGAGTGTCACGAAGATCAGCAGGTCGTCTATGGTCTGATTCAATGCCGGCGAGCCGGGGCCACACTCGTCTGCCTGGGCCTGAAGCGGAATGTTCTCGACGTCGCCAGTCACCAGGCTCTCCCAACGTTCCTGGGCATCGGTGAAAGCCTGGCGCTGACTGGCCGTTGCGGAGCTGAGGAACTGGACCTCGATATCGAAAGCGCTGGTTCCCGTGGCGGTGAAGGTGACCGGGTTGCCCGAGATTCCCGTCCCAGCGGCTGTGGCGGTGAGAACGTTAGGCCCTTTGCTGCCCGGGCTCCAGCTGCCCACCTGGGCAATGCCGTTGTTGTCGGTGGCGACCACACCAGTGGTCACCTGCCCCCGCCCCGAGGTCACCTCGAACGTCACCTGGATCCCCGGCACCGGGTTGTGATTTGCATCGGTCACCAGGACGGAAGGCGGAGTGGGGACCGGTTGACCTGCAACGACAGACTGCCCGTCTCCCTGATTCTTTTCCACCGCCACCGGTGTCTGCGCTACGGTAACCTCCGCAATGGCGCTGGCTGAACCAGCCGTAGCGGTTACCTGGGCGGACCCACTGCCGGCTGCCGTGACCACACCGGTGGATGAAACGCCTGCCACGCCCGGGTCACTGCTGGTCCAGGAGACTGCCGCGTCCGTGATCGCATTTCCCTGTTGATCGGTGACCGTCGGCGAGAGTTGCTGGGTTTGGCCGATGGCGTCAAATGAGAGGGACGGTGGGTCGAGAGTGATGTTCGCCGGACCGTTGGGCTCGGTACCGCCCCCGCCGCACCCGGCGAGCAGGGCCAGGGCACACAGCAATCCGGTGTACCCGGCGAACGCTCTCGGGCAAAGCGACTCCATCGTACACTCCGGGCAGAAAAAGCGTGGAAAGAAGGTCACTGCAGGGTGGTGGATAGTATGGGTTGAACGTACGTTGTGGTCGGCTCAGGCGCCAGAGAGTTGTAATGTGCTTCCATCACGGGATCAGCATGAGCGCGATCACTGCTCCCCCGTTGGCAACCCGGTCCGTCGCTGAAATCCGAGCTTCCTTCCCGGCTCTGGAGCGAGGGTACCGAGGTATTCCCGTCGCGTACTTCGATGGGCCGGGCGGCACCCAGGTACCCCGGAATGTCGTGACCGCCATGGAATCTTATCTGTACCAGCATAACGCCAACACCCATTGGCCCTATCCCACGAGCGAGGAGACGGACGCGCTCATCCTGGCGGCCCGCGAAGCGCTGGCGGATTTCCTTGGTGCGGACTCCACCGAGATCGCGTTCGGGGCCAATATGACGACTCTGACCTTTCACCTGGCACGCGCACTAGGACGGTCCTGGGGGCCAGGCGATACGATCGTGGTGACCGAGCTCGACCATCACGCCAACATTGCACCTTGGCGAGCCCTGGAGCGCGATCGCGGGGTTACCATTGCTACGGTACCGATGCTTCCGGAAACCGGGCAGCTCGACTGGCCTCGCCTGGAAGCTCTCATGGCGAGCCGTCCACGACTGCTTGCCATCGGGGGCGCGTCCAACGCGCTCGGCACCGTGAATGATGTCGCCCGCGCAACCACCCTGGCCCGGGATGCAGGAGCGCTGACCTTCATCGACGCCGTGCATCTCGCTCCCCACGAGCCGGTAGACGTGCGCCATATCGAGTGCGACTTCCTGGCCTGCTCCGCGTACAAGTTCTATGGACCGCATATCGGCATTCTGTACGCTCGGCAGACTGTCCTCGCCCGGCTCGAGGTCCCCAAGCTGCTGCCCGCGCCTGATACGGTGCCGGAGCGAATCGAGACGGGAACCTTGAATCATGAGGGGATTGTGGGCGCGGCCGCAGCAGTGGATTATCTGGCCTCGCTCAGTCAGGGCGATTCTCGGAGACCGCGGCTGGCGCAAACCTTTGCCGAGTTGCGCGCGAGAGGCGAGGCCTTGTTGCGGCGGCTATGGACCGGCCTCGAGTCCATCGAGGGCGTGACCCTGTATGGGCCAAGACCGGGCCAGCCCAGAACGCCGACAGTGGCCTTCACCGTGGCGAACCGCTCCCCGGACTCCGTGGCGCGCTGGCTGGCGGACCGGGCGGTCTTCCTGTCTTGCGGAGACTTTTACGCCACCACGGTGGCGCAGCGGCTGGGGCAATCTGAAGGCCTGGTCCGGGCCGGCTGCGCCTGCTACACCACCATGGACGAGGTCGAGCGTCTTATCGACGGCGTACGCGACCTCTGCGCCAGACAGCGCCCGGCGAACTAGCTCGCGGCCTGCACCGGAATCTTTATCCGGCTCTTTTCCCATTCCAGCACCAGCGACGCTCCTTTGCCACCGCCGGGCTCGCTCCGGATGGTGAAGGTCTCGATCGGTTTGCTGATGGTCTCACTCTTGACCTTCGCTCTTCCGACCTCTTGAGCTTTCACTTCCTCGGTGTACTGGTCCTCTTTGCCCCACTGGGACGTCGAGCGATTCACGATAACCTCCCACTCGCTCTTGCCCGGCACCGTATACAACGAGTACACCCCGGGCTTGACCCGGATGCCCGCCACACTCAGGGAAACCGGCGCGTAGAAGATGGTGGGCTCGTTGGCCCCGGTTCGCCACAGCTTCCCATAGGGTACATCCGCTCCACCCAGCATGGCCCTTCCCCTCGAGCTGGGGCGGCCGTAGCAAACTTTCACCGGCTGACCGGAGATGTTGAATGTCACTGAGTCGAGCGGACTCTTGCGTGTCTCCAGCGGAACGTTCCGGTGCGGGCAAGTGGTGTCGGGATGTACTAGGGCAGGTGGGGCGACGCTGATGCGGCTGACCAGCACAAGCGCGGGCAGAAAGAGCATGATCCTGGCTCCTCAGTTATGAGTTTCGGCGCAATGCCTCGCGGCTTTCCAAAGCGAGGCTGAAGGCCTGATCGGCAGTCGCGGCCAGGCAGTTCAAGTGACCCATCTTTCTGCCGGGCCGGGCTTCTGCCTTACCGTAAAGATGCAGACGCACCCCAGGTCGGCGCAGGGCCTCCTCCCAGCGGGGCTCGCCTCCGTTCCAGAGGTCACCGAGCAGGTTGATCATAGTGACCGGGGATAGCAGCCAGGGCTGAAACAATGGAAGGCCACAGAGAGTGCGCAGCTGGAGCTCGAACTGGTCTACTGAGCAGGCATCCAGCGTGTAGTGTCCGGTGTTATGAGGCCTGGGCGCCATCTCGTTGACCAGCAGCGCTCCTGCCTTGGTGACGAACAGCTCGACCCCTAGCACTCCTACATATTCGAGAGCCGCGGCAATCTCGGTAACGAGGGCGCTGGCCTGCGTGGCCATTTTCTCCGAGACCCTGGCCGGTACCATCGAGGTGTCCAGGATCCCCTCACGATGCCGATTCTCGGCTACCGGGAATACGGCCTGCGCGCCGTCTGCTCCCCTCGCTACGATGACCGACAGCTCGCACTCGAGCTCGACCCGCTCCTCCAGAACACAGGGCACCGACCCCAGCCGGGCAAAGGCCTCGCGCGCTGCTGCTGCTTCGGTCAGCAGAATCTGCCCCTTCCCATCGTACCCCAGCCGGCTGGTCTTGAGCAGGCCGGGAAGCCCGACGTGGATCACGGCGGCTTCCAGCTCCTCCGGATTTCGTACCGGCCGAAACTTGGCCGTGGCAAAGCCGTGGCTCTGGAAGAAGGTCTTTTCGGAAATCCGATCCTGAGCTATTGCCACGGCCTGGCCGGATGGACGCACTATGCACGAAGCAGCCAGGCGCTGGAGCGCCTGCGCGGGCACGTTCTCGAACTCGGTTGTCACCGCGGCGCAGAGCTTTGCCAGGTGGGCCAGGCCCTTTGGGTCTTCGTACCCGCTCCGGATGTGCTGGTCGGCCACGGCAGCGGCGGGACTCTGCGAATCGGGATCGAGCACCACGACGCGATATCCCATCGTCCTTGCCTGCAAGGCAAACATCCTTCCCAACTGCCCTCCGCCCAGAACCCCCACGGTCGCCCCGGGAAGAATCACGAGAGATCCGGCAGCCTCATGTCGAGGGCCCGGCGCTCCTGGGAGCGGCGGAACTCCTCCAGCCGCTCGGCCAGGTCGGGGTCCTGCAGCGCCAGAATCGCTATGGCACAAAGTCCTGCGTTCCCCGCGCCGGCGGTGCCAATGGCAAAGGTGGCCACCGGAATGCCGGCGGGCATCTGCACAATGGAAAGGAGCGAATCGAGTCCCTGGAGATGCTTGGTCGGAACCGGGACGCCAAGAACCGGGAGAATCGTTTTGGCGGCCAGCATGCCGGGCAGGTGTGCCGCGCCACCGGCGCCGGCGATAATGCAGCGCAATCCGCGCCCAGAGGCGTCTTCGGCGTAGCGATAGAGCAGGTCGGGAGTTCGATGGGCGGAAACTACGCGCGCTTCATATTGGATTTGGAAATCGTTGAGCCGCCGGGCCGCGTGCTGCATCACGTCCCAGTCGGAATCGCTGCCCATCACGATGCCCACCACGGGCTGCGTCATTCGCATCCTCCGGAAGACTGGGACCGCGCCATCACCCTGGCGAGGCAGGAATTAGAGCCGGCCCCATGCTGATGGCAAGGCGTAACCGGCACCCGCTACTTTGAGAGGCGCATTTAATGGAGGTACATCATGGAGGAGCAGGAAACGACCCCAACCGGAGCCTCCATTCAGGAGCTCACGACGGGAGAGCGCCTG
>DATFQK010000499.1:0-3302 GCA_035264345.1 Gemmatimonadales bacterium
AGCCCTGTCGTATGTGATTGGTCTCCGTGTACAGCAGCCGAGGAAGCCGGGAGAAGCCCTCATTTCGGAAGGCCAGGTGCACCGACGGGACGATCTCCAGCGCCCGGCCGTAGGCGGTCACCGCCGCCTGGTAGCTGCCGCGGAACTTCCATCCCGACGGGCTGCCCAAATCCCGCACCACCAGTGGATCCTTGCCCTGGCACTCGCCCAGGCCGAACCAAGCTGCAAAGTCGAGCGAGTCCCGAGCAACCAAGGCGCGGAACCTGTCGCACGCCTGAGGGAAATGCTGGTCGGCCAACGCGAGCATTCCTTCGGCCAATCCGCGCTCCCGCGCCGGCAGGCTGTCGCTCGAGCTCAGCGCTCCGGCCGCATACCCGCGCCAGGACTTCGCCTCCTCGCCGCTCCAGGCCAGCACCTGCGCCAGGGACAGCTGTGCCATGCCGTAGGACGGATCAATGGCGAGCGCCTGTTGCAGCCGAGCCTTGGCCGAATCCAGGTCCCAACGCTGCATTGCCAGATACGCTTCTTGGAGGGCGCGCCAGGCGGGGAGGGATAGCTGATCGCCCGGTCGCGGTGGAGGAGCTGCCGCTACCCCGCCGCCGATCAGCAGCGAATCTGCCAGTTCCTGAAACCGGAGCTGCGCATCACTCAGATCCGGCGCAATGCGGATCGCTTGTTCCCGCACCAGCTCTTTCCCTCCGGCGTCGTACAGCAGACCCCTGACGTAAATCGTATCCTGAAATTCCCAAACCTCGCCCAGGACCACTCGCCCGGCCCTCCGCTCGCGGGCTATGGCAAGGCCCGCCTCAATGCTGTTCGTTCCGCCCTGGCGCTGACGCGCATCGGCCACCCATAGAGGATCCACCACGTCCACCCCCTGCCACCGGGCCAGCGCATCGTGCAGCAGCGACTCGCATTGATCACCATTCAGCAGCCGGGGTGCCGACTCAGATCGGTGACGAAAGGGAAGCACCATGTAGAGCGACTGATCCATCACCGGGGTGGACCGGCGGTGGAATGCCGTCGCCGTGAGAGCGGTAGCGAGTGCTACCGCACCGATGAGGGCCCAGCCGACGCGAGAAAC
This sequence comes from Gemmatimonadales bacterium, assembly GCA_035264345.1. Lineage (GTDB taxonomy): Bacteria > Gemmatimonadota > Gemmatimonadetes > Gemmatimonadales > GWC2-71-9 > CAVVWJ01. Next base: position 1,085 of record DATFQK010000499.1, read on the forward strand.
ATGGAGTCGGTGCCGCCGGGGGATCGCAGTAGGTACCGTGGAACTTTGGGGCTCCGGCGGCGTCCTGTGGCCAGGAAGAGCAGCCTCGAAGTCCGACGCTGTGGCAAAGCGGTCGGCCGGAATCTTCTGCAGTGCCTTCAGCACGACCTGCTCGAGCTTGGCCGGGACTTCAGGCCTCCGTATTCGAATGGGAGGAACGGATTCGATGACGTGCTGGGTGGTGACCGACTGCGGCGTGGGGCCCCGGAATGGTGGCTCGCCCACCAGCATCTCGTATATCACGCAGCCCAGACTATAGAGATCGGAGCGGCCATCAATGCGAAAATCCCCTGCCACCTGCTCCGGGCTCATATAGAGAGGAGTGCCCAGTACCAGGCCCGTCCCAGTCACCGAATCGTGTTCGGCACTTATGGCCGCGCTGATGGCCCGGGCAATCCCAAAATCGGCTACGACCGCGTGACCTTCAGTCAGCAGGATATTTTCCGGCTTGATATCGCGGTGAACAATTCCCTGTGCGTGGGCATATCCCAGAGCGTTGGCTACCTCACACGCGATCTCGACCGTCTCCTCGATCGGCAGGTGAACCTGGCGGCTCAGCCGTTGCCGCAGCGATTCGCCGACGACGTAGGGCATCACGTAATAGAGCAGGCCCTGAGCCTCTCCGGAGTCGTAAACCGGAACGATGTGGGGGTGGTTGAACTGGGCCGCAATCTCGATCTCTCTGAGGAATCGGTCGGGTCCCAGTGCGGCGGTGAGCTCCGGCCGAAGGATCTTGATGGCAACCCGGCGGTGATGCTTCAGATCTTGGGCCAGATAGACCGTGGCCATGCCGCCGCGCCCGAGCTCGCGCTCGATCGCGTATTGGTTGCCCAGGGCGGCTGTCAGCCGCGATAAGTAGTCAGTCACGGTGGGTTTTACGGGCCAATCGCTCTCGCAAGTGCTACTATATGGGAAGATGCCAGCCGGGGCCAGGCCTGAACGTATCACTGCAACCTTTTGGGCCTGAGCCACGTCTAACCCGCAGTTTCCCCTCAAGGAGCACAGCGCCATGCAGGTCATAGAACGTCCCCGGCTCTTCCGGAGCCTTCTTCCGCTGCTGCTTTTGCTCTTAGCCCCCAGCTCCCAGCTCCTCGCTCAAGAGCGCTACGCCGTCTCCGGCCATGAGGTGGCCATCTACAACCTGGTGGGCGAGATCCGGGTGGAGGCGGGACCGGGGCCCGACGTGGTGGCCGAGGCCACCCGGGGCGGCGCCGACGCGGCCAAGCTCAAGGTGATGAAGAGCGAGATCGACGGCACTCAGACCCTGCGTTTCGTCTACCCCGCCGACAAGATTACCTACTCCAAGCTCGGCAGCGGCTCATCCACCCAGCTCCGGGTGCGGGAAGACGGCACCTTCTCCGACCGGCACGACGATGAGGAGCACCGGAACGAAGGCCGGCGGGTCACCATCAGCTCCGGCGGCGGCGGGCTCGATGCCCACGCGGATCTCCGGATCACCGTCCCCATGGGCAAGCAGCTTTCTCTCTATCTCGCGGTAGGCAAAGTCTCCGTCACCAACGTCGAAGGCGACCTCAACATCGATGCCGCTTCGGCGCCGGTCACCACCTCCAACACCCGGGGCGAGCTCAACATCGACGTGGGCTCGGGCCAGGTACAGGTGAGCAACTCGCGGGGCGACCTGTCGGTGGACACCGGCTCGGGATCGGTGTCCCTCACCGATGTGAGAGGGGAGAACGTTTCGGTCGATACCGGCTCAGGGGAGGTCAGCGGGACCGGGGTGCGGAGCGCGTCGCTCGATGTTGACACCGGCTCGGGCGACATCCAGCTGGCCAGCATCATCGTGCCCCAGCTCAAGCTGGAGACCGGAAGCGGCGCGGTGACGGCGGACGTGAGCGGCGAGCTGTGGAGCGTGGCCGTGGAGACCGGGTCGGGCGACATCACCCTCAAGGTCCCGCCAACGATCGGGGCCGAGGTGGACATCGAGACCTCGAGCGGCGAGATCGAGACCGACTTCGAGGTCGCGGTCACTCGGCACGCTCGGGATCACATGACGGGGCGGATCGGCGACGGGCGGGGGAAGATCGACATCGAGACCGGCTCGGGCGGGATAAAGCTGGTCAAGGTGAGCTGAGGGAACGACGGAGCGTGAGGAACGGCGGAACGTGAGGAACGTTTAACGCCACCTCATCCCGAGCGCAGCGAGGGATCTGCTCCACCT
>DATFQK010000500.1:0-4959 GCA_035264345.1 Gemmatimonadales bacterium
ACCTCGGGACTCCGCAAAGCCTCTTCGGCCGGCTCTCCTTCCAGGTAGGCGGAAAACCCGACTCCGTCCGACTGCAGCATCAGGCCGCGATCCTCTGCCGCCCGCAGAATTTTTTCGGGAGTCAGCTCCGCCGGAGTGGCAGCTCCCGGCCCGCGTCGCACGCCTTCGCGGAGCGCGACCAGGGTAACCCCCCGATAGAGTGAGCCCGAGTCCAGGTGGGCAAACCCCAGAGCCTCGGCTACCGCGCGCGCGGTGCTCCTCTTGCCGGATGCAGAGGGACCATCGATGGCGATGACTCCGCCGCTCACCGGGCACCTCCATCGGCGAGCCGGCTGAGCGTCTCGGGAAAGCCGGGGAAGCTCACCGCCGCACAAGCAACGTCGTCGATCTCCACCCGTGCTCCCGGTACGGTGCCGAGCACCGCAAAAGCCATCGCCAGACGGTGATCGGCGGCGGTGCGTACCGACCCTGCCGGCGGCTGGTCACCGCCTTCGATCAGCAAATCATCGCCTTGAACCTCGGCCCGGGCACCTACAGCCCGAAGATTCTCGGCCAGCAATCCGAGACGGTCACTCTCCTTGACCCTGAGCTCCCCGACCTGACGAAAGGTGGTAACGCCCCGCACCCGGGAGGCCACGACCGCGAGCAGCGGGATTTCATCGATCAGCCCGGGAATCTCTTCAGCGGTGACCTCTGTACCCTCCAAAGACGCAGGCCGTACCACCAGGTCTCCCACCGGCTCTCCGTATCGGTCCGATTGGTTTTCGCTGTCCACCTTTCCCCCCATTCGAGCCAGCACCTGAAGGAAGCCGGTCCGGGTGGGATTGAGCCCAACTCCAGATATGCGCAAGGATCCGCTTTCAGCCAGGAGGGCCGCACCGACCAGAAACGCGGCCGATGAAGGATCGCCGGGCACCTCGATAGTGAAGGGCTCGATCCTGCCAGTCGGCTTCGAGGTGATCCAGCCGTCACGCTCCGTCAGATCGTACCCGAAGGCACGGAGCAGCCGCTCCGTATGGTCACGAGAGCGGCCGTGCGGCTCACGCAGGCTCACCTCGACCTGACCGGCCATTCCGGCCAGCAACAGGGCGCTCTTGATCTGCGCGCTCGAGACCGGCAGTTCATAGCGGAGTGGTGTGAGAGAGCCGCCATGGATCGTTAGCGGCAGCCCGTCTCCGTTGTGTTCGGTAAAGTGGGCGCCCATGGCTCCCAGTGGAGTGGTAACCCGGCGCATGGGCCGGCGGCGCAGTGAGCTGTCGCCGGTCAGGGTGGCGGCGAAATCGTGCGCCGCCAGAACTCCCAGGGTCAGGCGAGTGGTGGTTCCCGAGTTGCCACAATCGAGGATTCGATCTGGCGGCCGGAGCCGGCGATGACCCTCAACCTGCACCACGGCGCCCGGGCGGAGAGGAGATACCCCGGCGCCGAGCTGTCGCAGGATGCGCGCGGTCGAGCGGGCATCGAGCGAGGTGAGCGCGCCGCGAATTCTGCTGGAGCCCCGGGCGAGTGCCGCCAGCAGCAGGACTCGATGGGTAATGCTCTTGTCTCCGGGAACCCGGACACTGCCGGCAACCCTCACCGGTCGATACCCACCCGAAACCCGCGGGCCAGGTCGCAGAACTGAAGGAGAGCGCCGCGCTCGTCGTTGGAGAGAAGCTGCTGCAGCTCTTCCAGCCCGGCTTGGGTTTGTTCCAGAGCCTCGATCACTGCCGAACGGTTCAGCAGCAGAATGTCCGCCCACAACTCGGGATTGCTGCCTGCCAGCCGCATGGTGTCCTTGGCTCCCCTCCCGAACGACACCCCGCCCAGTCCACGATCGGCCAGCACCTTGGCCAGAACGTACGCCACCGCCTGAGGCAGGTGGCTGGTCCAGGCCAGCTGTCGGTCATGCGTTGCCGGGTCAATCAGCACGGGAGAGGCCTCCAGGGTGTTCTCCCAGAAGCTGGCGACCGCAGCCGCAGCTCGATGTCCCGCGGCTGTACCGGTCTCGCAGATGTACACCACGCACCCGCGAAGACGCTCCGGACTCGCCGACAAAAAGCCGGTCTGGTGCGTCCCGGCGAGCGGATGCCCCCCGGCAAATCGATCACCCATACCCAAAGCAACGGCGTGCCGAATGATCGGCTCCTTGACGCTGCACACATCGGTCAGCACCGCTCCGGGAGCCAAAACGGAAGCCAGCGATCCAAGCAGCTCCAGGGTCGCCTGAGGCGGCACCGCCAGCACCACGATCTCCGCCTCCCGCGCGGCCTGAACCGGAAGGTGCGCCATTTCAGTAACGGCACCGGTCTCGAGCGCCTGAACCCCCTCTGCGGGCAGCGGCGAATAGCCGATCACGCGGCCAACACCCGCCAGGCGCGCTTGCCACGCCAAGGAGCCTCCAATGGCGCCGAGGCCGATCACCGCCAGCGACGATGGGTGCACGGATTGTTAGACTGTGCTCAGGTGAAGCGACGTTATTGTCCGGGAACAGCCCAGATTGTACAGATATGGCATCCGATTCTCAAACCGAAATGTGGCGTGCCGAAGATCCTGATCGTGGAAGACAGCCCCGACCGGCTGAGCGGGGGATTACGGTCAGCGGAGAGAGTCGAAGCGCAGCAGCATGAGAGAGTGAGCCACCAGATTGACTTTGCCCTCTCGCACCGGGCGAACCGTGGGATGCGCCGTGTTCAACACCTCGGCCCATGATCCGAGTCCGCCCGCCGGGGGAAGGATGAAGGGCCTGGAACGCGTCCCGGCGTTGAGGAGCAGCAGGAGGGCGTCGCCGGTCACTCGGCGGCCCCGTTCGTCGGTTTCGTCGGTCGCTTCTCCTCGGATCAACATGCCGAGCACATGATTGGCTGGGTCGTTCCATTCTTCCGGGGTCATCTCCGCGCCATCGGGCCCCAGCCAGGTCAGATCTTTGGCGCTTCCTTTCGGAGCCTCGTGCCGGAAGAAGGTGCGCCGGCGGAGTACCGGATTGGCCGCCCGGATGGCAAAGACGCTGCGGGTAAACTGTAGCAACTCCCGCTGCAGCGGGCTGAGCCGCCAGTCGATCCAGGTGGTCGGGCTGTCCTGACAATAGGCATTGTTGTTTCCCGCCTGAGACCGACCCAGCTCGTCGCCATGGGAGATCATCGGAACGCCCTGCGAAAAGGCCAGGGTACCTAGAAAGTTTCGTTTGATCCGATCCCGCATTCGGACGATGTGCGCCGCTTCGGTGGCACCCTCAATACCCCAGTTCCGACTCAGGTTCTGGTCGGTGCCGTCCCGGTTGTTCTCCCCGTTGGCTTCATTGTGCTTGGACTCGTAGCTGACCAGGTCCTGCAAGGTGAACCCATCGTGACAGTTGACGAAGTTGACGCTGGCCAGCGGTGTGCGGCCGCTGGTCTCATAGAGATCACTGCTTCCGGAGAGTCTCGAAGCCAGATCCCCCACCGTTCCTGCATCGCCCCGCCAGAATCGACGGACAGAGTCTCGGTACTTGCCGTTCCACTCCGCCCATCCGATTGGGAAGCGGCCCACCTGGTAGCCGTCCGGCCCGAGATCCCAGGGCTCCGCGATCAACTTTGCCTGGGAGACGATGGGATCCTGGCGAACCAGATCGAAGAATTCGCCAGACGGATCCACGCCGTCATTCCCCCGCACGAGAACCGGCGCCAGATCAAAGCGAAAGCCGTCGACATGCATTTCGGTAATCCAGTATCGGAGGCTGTCCATCACCAGCTGCCTCGTTCCGGAATGGCGTAGATCGACGGTGTTGCCGCACCCGGTAAAATCGACGTACAACCGCAGGTTCTCCGGATTCAGGCGATAATAGGCCGAGTTATCGATGCCCCGGAACGACAAGGTTGGCCCCAGATGGTTCCCCTCAGCGGTGTGGTTGTAGACCACGTCGAGGATCACCTCGAGCCCGGCAGCGTGAAGCCGCTTCACCATGGACTTGAACTCGGCAACCTGTTGGCCGGCCGCGGCGCCGCGGGTGGCATAGCGGATATCCGGAGCGAAAAATCCGATGCTGCTGTAGCCCCAGTAGTTGGTGAGTCCCAGCTCAGCCAGCCGCCGCTCAGTGACCATGTGATGGACCGGCAGCAGCTCTAGCGCGGTCACCCCAAGTCCTTTCAGATGCTCGATCACGGGATCCGTAGCCAGACCGAGGTAGGTCCCCCGGAGCGGCTCGGGCACATCAGGGTGCAGTATGGTCATTCCCTTGACGTGGCACTCGTAGATCACCGTTCGGTTCCAGGGAGTACGGGGAAGCTGGTCGTCCCCCCAGGTGAAGGCCGATTCGATCACGATGGACTTGGGCATGCCCCCGGCGCTGTCCTGCGCATCCAGCGCAAGATCGCGATCGGGGTCGCTGCTGCGGACCGGATACCCAGAGAGCGCATCGCTCCACTTCACCGTGCCGCTGATGGCTTTGCCGTATGGATCCAGGAGCAGCTTGGCCGGATTGAAGCGATGACCGTGAGCGGGAGCGTGAGGACCATGGACCCGGTAACCGTACGCCTGGCCGTGTCGGATATCCGGCAGGTAGGCATGCCAGACCTGGTTGCTCCGTTCTTGCAGCTCGATCCGCTCGGCTTCGATCGCGTCGTCCTGGTAGTTGAACAGACAGAGCTCCACCCGATGGGCGTTCTGGGAGAAGAGAGCGAAGTTGGTTCCCTCTCCGTTCCAGGTGGCACCAAGGGGAGCCGGGCGACCAGGCCAGACCCGGATCAGAGCTGCCTCAACAGAGCGGCGCTTCTGGGCGCCAGGCGGAGGCCCGTCGAGGTCAGGCCGCTCTTTCCTTCCCCGCCGTAACGCGGGTCATCGGTGGATAACACCGCGGCATGACTGCCGGGGGATTCCAGTGCCAGGGTCCGCTCCACCAAGCCGAAGTTGAAACCGGCAATCAGCGCCGATCCCATTGCTTGCAGGCTGAGGGAGACCCACTGGTCGGACTCGCTGTGCTTGACCGAGATGCTGGCGCTGCCAGGC
>DATFQK010000501.1:0-3587 GCA_035264345.1 Gemmatimonadales bacterium
GTCGGTGCCTCCGCTGGCTAACGCGGTCGAATCCAGCCGGACACGAATGGTTTGCGCCAGCGATCCGGGATCGGCATTCTGAGTCCGCCGCGCGATCTCTCCTTCCCGGAGATCGGCGTCCTCGGTGACACCTTCTGCCAACAGTACCAGATCCCGCATCGTCATGCCCTCACGAAACGGCACTCGGCCCGGGCGGCGCACCGCCCCGGTCACCGTGACATAGCGGGTGGGGAGAAAGGCGGAGCGGGAGAAGATCCGGATCTCATCCAGCTCCTGCAGAGCGAGATCGTCCTTCACCTTGCCCGTGGTGTCCGCAAATGACGAACGCAGCTGGATTCGGCTCGAGTCGTCATTGGTGCGCGAGATGAGGACCCGGTCGAGATACACGTCCGGCTTGGGTCCGCCGGCCAGCTTGATCGCCTCGCTCAACTTCATTCCCGGGCGGAATCCGACCTGTCCCTCGACCCATACGTTGCCGGACACCGTCACGTAGCCACGGAGCCGATCGGCGACCGAGAGCACGGTTACCGAATCCCCGGACGACATCGGGACGGCCGGCACCGTTCCTCCCGCGATCTGCTCCGGCGCCACATCCACCACCACGCGGGCCCGGGTGCCTCCGCTGCGCGATTCCGGCGGCAAAATCCGGTGAATCCGCACCCGGGTCTGGTATGCCGCAGGAGCAAAGCCGCCGGCGAACTCGATCACGTCGCGCAGGGTCTCCTGCGGCAGCATCTCGTACACCGCGGGACGGGTGACCTCACCGGCGACCTTGACGAATCCGCTGTGCACCGGAACGAAGACGACGTCGCCGTTTTGCAGCCGGGTCTCGCTGTGGTTGATGCCGTGCAGCAGATAATCGTAGACATCGATATCGGAGATCAGTTTTTCGGCCCGGCGTACCTCCACCTTGCGGAAGCTCCCGTTGCTGCTGGGCCCGCCTGCGGCGTAGAGCGCGGTGAGTACGGTTCCCGAGGCGGAGATCTGATAGGCGCCGGGGCGCACCACGTCCCCGATGACGAAGACCTGGATGTTGCGAAGCTTGGCCAGCGAGACCTGGAATTTGGTGGTGGCGCTCGCGCTCCGGCGGACCCCGGAATACACCCGGCGCAGCCGGTTGTACAGCTGATCTTCCAGCTGGCCCATGGTCAGATTGGCGACGTACACCTGGCCCACCTGAGGAATCACGATGAACCCCTCCCGGGTGACACTCAGGGTGTACGACTCCTCCACGTCGCCGGTGAGGATCAGGACCAGGACGTCGCCCGAGCCCAGGCGATAGTTCTCGTCCACCGGACCCGACTGCACCGGCTGGAACCGGGTCGAGGTTCGCCGAAACGTTTCCAGTCCAAAGAGCTTGAGGCCGCGACCCTGCAGCACGCTGAGCGAATCGGAGAGAGAGTCGGCCCGGGCGGAATCGGCTTTGACGAACTTGAGCGAGTCGAGAACCTGCTGGAGCGAGTCGGACACAGCGAGCACCGAGTCCTGAATGCGCAGCGAATCAGTTTCCTGCTCGCTCAGAATCCCAAGGCTCTGCACCGCCTCCAACGTGCGCGGACCGGGCCGAACCCGCCGGGTCGTGTCGGCTCCCATCAGGTAGTCGTCGAGCAGAGTCTCGGGATAGCCCGAGGCCCGGAGCCGGGCGCGCACCTGGTCCGGGGTGAGACCTGACTCGAGCAATCGCTGCCGCAGCCGTTCGACCACCTGAGGCTGATTCTGGAGCGCGTCCCGGGCCTGGTCTGGGGTGGGCAGCTGCTGCCCCGGCCCCACCTGCGGTATCTGAGCGCTGAGGCGGGGCGCAAGCAGTCCCAGGCCGAGGCAGGCTAACGCCCCGGCGATGCGCCGGACAGGTCTCAGAGGGAAGGGCATGGGGGGTCGAAGTTCGCTCGTAAGTTACCCGATGTCAACCGCTTGCAGGTGCTAATCTGCGCCAGAAGGCGAGGGTCTTGGCGGCAATCGCCGAATCCGAGAACTCGTCCATGATTCGCCGGCGGCCGGCGCCACCGAGGCGCTCGCACTGGGCTCGGTCGATATCGAGCTCCTGCAACGTACTGGTCAATGCCGGCACGTTCTCCTCGGGGACGATTTTGCCCGTGTCCGCCACAATCTCGGGCAAGGCACCGGAGTCGCTGGCCACCACCGCTACTCCATTGGCCATGGCGTGGAGCGCGCCACGCGCCGCCGACGGGACCCACCTGGGCGTGGTCCGGGCGGGAAACACCACGCAGTCGAGATGGGGCCAGACCTGGTCCACCGATTCCCTCGGCAGCGGACCCAGCCACGACACTCGGGCGGAGATCCCCAGGCGCTCGGCGAGCGCCTCGAGCTCCTCCTGTGAGGGGCCGGTGCCGACGACGGTCAGGGTCCATTTGCCGGTCATTCCCACACAGGCGCGAAACAGCAGATCGAGTCCCCGTTCCGGCACCAACCGGCCGACAAATCCGATCGCGAGGCCCTGATGGGGGATCCGGGGAATTGTGACCGGCGGACTGACCCCAATTTGCGGGAGAGCCAGACTGGGGATGGACGGCCTGCGTTTAGTCGCGAGTCCCAGGGCGAGCCGGTTGGCGCCCATGATCCCCTGCGCCAGACGGAGGCTACGCTCCCGCCGGAACCGCTGACCCACACCATGCCTCTGCGGCAAGCTTTCTGCGGTGGAGAGCACCGTCTTGATGCCCAGACGGCGGGCTAACCGAAGGGCCACACTGGCCGGTTGGGTCCAGGGTTCTTCCTCAATATGCAGCACGTCCGGACGAAAGTCGGTGAGCAAACGGCGGAGCGTCTTGGCATTCCAGTGAAGCTGGTCGGGGTCGGCCATCCGGCCCCGCACCGTTACCGGAACCACACGCACGCCGGTGTCGTCGCCCCAGACCGTGCCGTGAATCTGCCGGTCGTTGGCCGCCCAGCGGTCCGGCACCGCAACCGCGAGACTGACGCCCAAGCCAGCCAGACAACGCAGCTTGGCCCGGTTGGCCGGATCGGCGTAGAGGTGAGATACGATGACGGCGCGCATGGGGATCAGTCGCTAGTCACCAGTCGCCAGTCGCCGGTGGTTAGTCGCGAATGGTTGGGATGCATGGGTTCAATACCAATCTGAAGTTAGAGATGATCAACGGGTGCGACTGGCACTGACGAATGGCGACTAACGACTTACCTCTGACAACTGGCGACTGACGACTGGCAACTACCAATATAGACCTCATGCGCATCCTCCACCTCGCGAAGTACTACTGGCCCCGCTCGGGCGGGATGGAGCGCGTCGTTCAGACACTCGCGGAAGGCGCGGCGAACCTCGGCCACCATGTCGAGGTCGTGGCCGTGGAGAGCATCGGGCGACAGGGTGCTCCGGTACGCCAGCGTCCTCGGGTCACCCGCGCCTTCTCTTTTGCCGCGCTGGGATCGCAGGAGATTGCCCCCGGGTACATTGCCGCCGCGTGGAAGCGGGCCGACATCATTCACCTCCACCACCCCCACCCGTTGGCCGATCTCGCCTGCCTGCTTCGGGCCGGCAGCACGCCGGTCGTGGTCACGCAGCACGCCGACGCACTGCGCTCGCTCTACCGGCCCATGACCCGGCTGGTGATCCG
>DATFQK010000502.1:0-2515 GCA_035264345.1 Gemmatimonadales bacterium
ATGGGCCGCGACATCATGCGGGATATCTATCGCAACCAGCCTGATGATGCCCTGGACGAGTACATCCGACTCTTTTTGCGCGCCGTCGGTGTGGGCGTGCGCAGGTCCCGATGAGATCCTTCTCTTTGCAGCTGCAGCGCAGGCCCTCCGCCCTGCTTCTGGCCGCCGCCCTGGCCGGCGGCACCATTCCTCGCTCGGCAGCGGCCCAGCAACCCGCGTCGGCCTCAACGGCTCGGCCGCTGACTTTGGCTGAGGCGCTGGAGATCGCCGAACGAAACAGCGAGACCGTAGGCATCGCCCGGGAAGAGCTGGCCCGCGCGGAGGGTGACCGGAAGCGGGCCCGCAGCGGTTACTTCCCCCAGGTGAACGGAACGGCCGCATACCTTCGCATGCTGGAGAGCCAGTTCTCCGCTCTGGAGACGGGGAGCGACACCTCCACCGCTGCGCCCGAGATCTGCCGGGAGTTCGTGCCCAACCCCTCCCTGCCGGTGGAGCAGCGGCTGGACTCGCTGGAAAGCGCAGTGGCCTGCTCCAGCAGTGCCGATCCGTTCGCCGGCTTTCGCAACCTGCCCTTCGGCCGGGCCAACACGTATCGCTTCGGCCTCTCGTTCTCCCAGACCCTTTTCAGCGGCGGGCAAGTGAGCGGGCAGAGTCGTGCTGCCAGTGCCAACGCCCGAAGCGCGGCATTGGGACTGACCTCGGCCCAGGCTCAGCTGCTGCTCGATGTCACCGGCGCCTACTACGATGCGTCGCTGGCCGATCGGCTGTTGATGATTGCCGAGGCCACACTGCAGCAGGCTGACACCACGCTGAGCCAGACCCGTCTGGGGCGTCAGGTGGGCAACCAGTCGGAGTTCGATCTGCTGCGGGCCCGGGTCACTCGGGACAACCAGCGGCCCGTGGTCATTCAACGCCGGGCCGACCGAGACCTGGCGCACTACCGGCTCAAGCAGCTGCTGGACTTTCCGCTGGACCAGCCGCTCGCGCTCAGCACGGAGCTGGGCGACACCGCACTGGTGGACTCGCCCCGGCTCTCGCAGGTGGTAGCGAACCCGGGCGACACCAGCACCAGCACCCGCGCTCCGGTGCGTCAGGCCAACGAGGCGGTTGAGGCTCAGCGCGGATTGCTCCGGGCGGCCAGGGGTCAGCGGCTGCCCCAGGTTGCCCTGAACTCGCAGTTCCTCCAGCTGGGTTATCCCAATGACGTCTCGCCCTTCGGCGCGGACTTCGTATCCGACTGGGTGGTGTCGGTCGGGTTGCAGGTTCCGATCTTCACCGGCGGCCGGATCGGTGGCGACGAAGCGGTGGCGCGGGCCAATCTCACGCAGGCGGAGCTCCGGCTGGAGCAGGCCCGAGAGCTGGCGGAGGTGGATGGGAGAAACGCGTTGACGCAGCTCCAGGCAGCGGAGGCAGGCTGGCAGGCAAGTGCGGGCACCGTCGAGCAGGCAGCCCGCGCCTACAAGATCGCCGAGCTGCGCTATCGGGAAGGGATCTCCACTCAGACGGAGCTGCTCGATTCCCGGATCCAGCTGCAGCAGGCCCAGGCAGCGCGCGCCCGGGCCGCCCGCGATCTGCAGGTGGCCAAGGTCAGAATCGCCTTGCTGCCGGCGCTTCCGATAGCGGTGCCATCGCCGTCCGCCGGAGCTTCGCTTCCGTCGGGCGCGCCAACTCAGCCGGCCTCGCAGCCGCTCTATCAGCCGCCGGTGCAGCCGGTGGCCGGCACCGACATCACCGGCGAGCTTCTGCCAGGAGTCTCAGGACAATGACGCGGGTTCACTGGTATAGGGCGGTCTTACCGGTTCTGACGGTTGCCCTGTTCTGCTGCAAGCCGAAGCCGAGCGACAGCGCGGCAGCAGCCGCGGATCCGGTCGTCCTCGTGGGCCGGGAGAATATCGCGGTGGCAGATTCGGCCCAGCTTCGGAGTGGGCCGGCCATCTCGGGATCGCTGGAGCCGAAGGTCGAGGCCCGGGTGCGAGCGGAGATCATGGGACCGGTGGAGAAGACCTTCGTGGACGAAGGCCAGCGGGTGAAGCCGGGTGTGCTGCTGGCCAGGATCAACGACAACTCCGTGCGCGATGCCTATCTCTCCGCCCGTTCGGCGGTCCGGACGGCAGAGTCGGCGCTGCAGAACGCGCGACGTAACGCGGAGCGGTCCTCCCGCCTGGCCCAGGCCGGCGCGCTTTCGGATCGCGATCTCGAGACCGCGCAGCAGGCTCATACCAACGCGGAGGGCGCGCTCGCCGACGCCCAAGCCCGGCTGGCCTCGGCCCAGAAGCAGGTGGGAAACACCGAGGTGAGGGCGCCAATCAGTGGAATCGTGAGCGAGCGACAGGTAGCCGCGGGTGACGTGGTTCAGGTGGGCGGAGCGATGTTCACCATCGTGGACCTGCGCACCCTGAGGCTCGAGGCCACCGTGCCGGTCGAGGAGATCGGCCGGCTCAAGGTCGGAACGCCAGTGGAATTCGGGGTGAGCGGCTTCGACCGCCGGTTCACTGGAAAGATCGAGCGGATCAAC
>DATFQK010000503.1:0-5131 GCA_035264345.1 Gemmatimonadales bacterium
AACGGTCGTCAATGAGGCTCTTCGGATACGGAGGTCGAAGGTCGATCACCCAATTCGTTTCTTACCCTTCCCCGCCCGAGCGCTGCCCCGCCTGGAGCAGCTGCGCCCAATCCAGCTCCGCCCAGTCCAGCTCCTCCTCCACCCGTTGAAATGCCGCGGCGCCGATAGTCCCGCCGGCCCGGAGCGCAAACAACCGCTTTCGCTGGGCCTCCGTCGCCGCCCGCACCGCCGCCGCGTCGCCATCCCGAGTGGCGGCATCCTCGACAGACACCGGCGTAGACGGAACCCGCCTGCCGTTCCCACGCTCCGCCGCAAGCTCCTGCTCCGCCCGCCTCAGCTGAAGCTGGTACCGATGCCGGACCAGCTCCGCCGTCTCCGCGCCCTCGCAGCATTCCGCCGCCCCGAGTGCCGCCCGAAGCGACTCGACCCGGGCCAGCCGCACCTCGTGATCCACCGTTCCGTCGTCCTCCAGCCTGAGCCCGAGCAGCAGCGGCCTAAGCGTGAGCCCCTGAAGTACGAGCGTACCCAGCACTACGCCGAACGCCGTTACGAGAATCATGTCCCGGTAGGGAAATCCGATCGGAAGCGCGAGCGCCGCGGCAATCGTCACCGTGCCCCGCATGCCGCACCATCCGACCAGGAGCGCGCTCCGGCGGTCGAGCGCCACTGCGTCCTTCGGCCCCGGCTTCCCTTCTTGCGGACGATAGCGCCACCGGCTGAACTCCGCCGCTCCGGTCACCCACGCCAGCCGCGCCAGAATCACCGCGCCGGTCACCGTCGCCGCGACTATCGCATAGCGAGCTCCCTCCGAACCGGTCAGCCGGGCCGTGATGGACTTGAGCTGGAAACCCACCAGTATGAACGCGAGCACGTTCAACACGAACACCGTCACCTCCCACACCGCCCAGGACGGGATCCGGATGCGCGCCGGAATGATCTCGGCCGCCACCCGTGACGTCGCCATGGCAAACACCACCAGGGTGATGATCCCCGACAGGTGGAGCTGCTCGGCCAGGATCCAGACGCCGAAGGTCCAGCCGAATTGGAAGACCACTGAGGTCGCCACATCATGGATCCGCCGGCTGACGAAGACCGTGGCGCGGGACAGCGCGAGTCCCAACACGACACTGCCGACCGTGACCACCAGCAGCGTCGGCAGCACCGTCCAGCCGGAGAGGAAGCCGGTGATCGTGGCTCCGACCGCGAGCCGGTAGACGATCAGCGCGCTGGCGTCGTTGAAGAGGCTCTCGCCTTCCAGGATCACAAGCAGCCGGTGAGGCGGGCGGAGCTGCTTGAGTACCGTGGTCGCGGCCGCGGCGTCGGGTGGTGCCACGATGGCGCCGAGCGCGATCGCCGCCGCCCAGGGCAGGTTGGGAACCAGCATCCGGGCGATGACCGCGACCACCGCGATGGTGAGCGCGACTGCGCCGAGGGCCAGACCGGTGACCACGCGCCAGTTGGCGCGCAGATCCCGCTGCGACGAGTCGAAGGCGGCGTCCACCAGCACCGGCGCCACGAACAGGGCCAGCGCCAGCTCGGGATCGAGCGCCATCGTGGGCAGGCCGGGGATCAGGGCGAGACCCGCTCCCGCGAGCGCCACCAGCGACGGATAGGGCACGCCGACCTGCCGCGCCACCGCCGCGAGCACCGCACCGCCCACCAGGAGCGTTATGACGATCTCGAATACTTCCACTTAAGGCTCCCGGTTGGCAGCTCTGGCTTCTTCCGCCGCCTCCGTCCTGTCCCCTACTTCTTGCAACTCACGCAAGAGTTGCTGGAACCCAGAGTCACCACGGAGCGGTCGGAGCAGTGGATCCCAGGCGAACCATCCAGCACAGGGAATTCCGGTCTGTGCCGCCTGGGCCAGCCATCGACGAGCCTCCGCGGGTTGTCCCAGCTGCGCATATGTCGCGCCGATGCTGTAGGCGACGTGGTGATCCATGTAGCTCCGACCGGTAACTTCACGCAGCAGCGCCTGCGCTCTATTTCGATCGCCTCGGGCCGCCACGAAACTGGCCAATGCCGCCTTGGCCCGCCCCGCCGCGGATGCCGACGACGAACGGCTCAGTGTATCCAGGGTCGCCTCGGCCTGCGCGCGTTCACCATAATAGAAGTAGGCCAGCGCCAGATATGAATCGGAAACCGGCCGGTCACTCAGCCGGCGCACCTGCTCGAACAGAGCGACCGCCTGGCCGGGATGGCCGCTCAGCAACGCGATGACGCCGTCGGTCCTCACCTGCTCCACTCGATTCTCCGGGTTTGCCTTCTCCCCTTCGCGCACCTCTCCCCGAGCCCGTTCGAACAGACCCAGATGGTAGAACGCCGCCGCGCGGTAGTAATGGCCGAGGTCGAGGCTGGGATTGAGCGCGAGCGCGCGACGGGATTCTTCCAGCGTTCCGTCCCAATTGAACTCGGCCTTGCGGTACACGGCCGCCATAGCCAGATGCGCCTCAGCCAGATTGGGATCGAGGGCCAGCGCGTGGCGAGCCTCCTGTTCCGCCCGGGCGCCCCAGGTCTTCACCTCGGGAGCGGGGGCGAAACGGAGATGCATGTCGGCGCTCGCCATGGCGAGTCCCGCCCGGGCCAGCGCGTAGTTGGGATCGAGCCGTAGCGCGCGCTCGAAGTTGTCGACCGCGGCCAGGGTGCTCTCCCTGGTGAGCCGTGCGAGCTGGGCCCGTCCCGCGAGATAGTGTTCGTATGCGGCGGCGTTGCTGGTGTAATGGCGATAGACCCGGGCCCGCTCCTCGTCGCTCATTCGAATCGACAGCGCTGCGCTGACCCGCGTAGCGATCGAATCCTGGAGCGTAAGCAGATCCTGCCGCGCAAGATCGTAATGCTCGCCCCAGAGCAGCGCGCCGTCCTTGGCCCTCAGGAGCTGCACGCTCACCCGGAGCCGCTCGCCTGCCGGTTCTACCGTGCCGTTGAGCACATAGTCGATTCGAAGGGCCTTGGCGACTACGCCGAGATCGGGAGCCTGGTCCTGGTAGCGGATGATCGCGCTGGTGGGACGCACCCGGAGCTGGCTCACGTTAGCCAGGCGGGTGATGATCGCGTCAGGGATCCCGATGCCGAGCGCTCCCGTTTCATCTCCCTGGAGCAGAGGACGGAACGGCAGGATTGCGACGGTGATGAGCCCGCCCGCTCCATGGTTGTCGCTCAGAGCCAGGGAATAAACCAGATAGGCGGCGCCGCCCAGGAGCAGCGCCAGGACGGAGAGAACCGCGGATCGTGGGCGCCGGCGATGCGGCAGCTCGGCCGGCCGGCGCTCTGCTGCACCGGAGAGTGACGCCGGCTGATGCAGTGCCGCGGCGAACTCGGCGCCGGAGGCGAACCGGTCGGCCGGCAGCTTTTCCAACGACTTCAACAGCGCCTGCTCTACCGGTTCAGGCACCGTCTCACGCAGGGTGCGAACATGGGGGGTCGCCTCCAGGAATCGCTTCGCGACCACGCTTTGCGCAGTGGGACCGGTGAACGGCGGTTCGCCGGCCAGCATCTCGAAGAGCACGGTGCCCAAGGCATAGATGTCGCTTCGCCCGTCGACGGTGCTGCTGGCGGTGGCCTGCTCCGGGCTCATGTAGGTCGGCGTGCCCAGCGCCAGCCCGGTATCGGTGAGCCGGGTGTCGCGGCCGGCATCGATCGCCCGGGCGACCCCGAAGTCGGCGACGAGCGCCTGCCCGTCGGAGAGCAGGATGTTCTCCGGCTTTATATCCCGGTGGACCACGCCGTGCCGGTGGGCGTAGTCCAGGGCCAGCGCAATCTCGGATGCCAGCCGCACTGCGTCATCGATCGAGAGCTGCACTTCGCGCTCGAGCCGTTGACGGAGACTCTCGCCCTCGACGTAAGCCATGGTGTACCAGAGGAGCCCGCCGGCTTCGCCCGAGTCGAGCAAGGTGAGAATATGGGGATGCTGAAGGCGCGCGGTGGTTCGGATCTCGCGAAGAAAGCGCTCGGCGCCGAGAGAGGCGGCGAGTTCGGGGTGAAGCAGCTTCAGCGCGACGGAGCGGTCGTGGCGGAGATCGCGCGCGAGATAGACGGTTGCCATTCCCCCGCGGCCGAGCTCGCGTTCGACGATGTAGCGGCCCTGAAGAGCATCGTTGAGGACGGACGGTGGGAGCACAGGCGCATGACCGGGAGAGGTGAGGGGAAATGTGCAGGTGGGTGCGGGAGGAGGGAAGGCGGAGCCGAAAAGAGAAA
This sequence comes from Gemmatimonadales bacterium, assembly GCA_035264345.1. Taxonomy (GTDB): domain Bacteria; phylum Gemmatimonadota; class Gemmatimonadetes; order Gemmatimonadales; family GWC2-71-9; genus CAVVWJ01. The sequence continues at coordinate 4,195 of DATFQK010000503.1, forward strand.
CCCCCCGTCAGGCGGTCAGGTGGTCCAATTGTCTTTCCTTCGTCGCTGACGCTCCTCAGGACAACTCTGCGCGAAGCGAAGGAGCCCAGCCTTCAACCCTCGGAGAATTCCCCGGCGTTATTTTTACTCTCATGTCGCCAACAGAGCAGGCAGCCCGTCTCCGCGCGCAGATCGAGGGCGTTACTCACGCCATGGTCGCTCTTGCTGCACTGGGCGTGTCGTCAGCGGGATGCACCAGCTGGTCGCGGCTGGACCAGAACGACGTTGTCCCAGCGCGAGGCACCGTGCAGATCTGGAGCCCGGATCAGCCAATGCTCCTGCGTGATCCTCGAATAGTAGGTGATTCGCTTATCGGTCATCGGCCATTACCGGACACCGCTCGATCGGCCGTCGCGCTCACAACCATCGACTCTATCCGGGTCCAGACAACCGACGTCGGCAAATCGTTCATCGTGGGCACTGGTGTGGCCATTGCCGTGCTGTTGGCCTATACCCAGGGCCTCGGAGGCATGAAGTAGAGGCCGCTCGTATAGACGCCCGGCCTTATTTGGTTCCAACAGCAGCCGACCGGCCGCACGGCTGTGAGCGGCCGGTTCAAAGCTTACCATACCGGTCCGGAGAGGATCTGCCTGGAATAGCTGCCGACGCCACGCCTACATCACGACGGGCCGTGTACCGCAACGGGTCGGGAGCGAGAGACCTGGGTGCCGTCTCCTAGCTGGCCCTGGTCGTTTTTCCCCCAGCAGTATGCCACGCCAGCCGACCAGTCCCATTCCGAGACAAGCGCACAGTATTGCAGTGAGACTCGGGTGGAGATGACGGGGTGACATGCGATGGCCTCCGGAGCCGGATGCAACATGCTAGTGGACCGCCGAGGCTGGCTCAATGTCGCCCGTCACACTCTCACCCGTTCAGGATGAGGCTGCCGCTCACTATT
>DATFQK010000504.1:0-16917 GCA_035264345.1 Gemmatimonadales bacterium
GAGTCGGTGGACTTCAGCTTCGACTTTCAGGATCTGGTGTTGAAGCCAGTCAAGGATTCCGTATCTCACCCCAAGTGATACCGCTCCCTCAGCACCTCGAGATGATGGCTCACATGGCCCACAATGATGTAGGCCAGCGCCCGAACGGTGATCGCATTGCCGTTGGCCTCGCCCCAGCGGCCCCATGCCTCCTCCGGCAGTCCCTCGAGCAGCGCGGCGGTGCTCATCCGAACCGCACGAAACTCACCCAGCAGCATGGGGAGCGGCCGGTCGTCGAAGCGGCCGATCGGCACGTAGGCGTTCTCGTCATAGCCCGGGAGCGGAGTGGTGTCCCCTCTGGCAATTCGAAGCAGCCGGTAGGTAAAGATCCGCTCGGTGTCGCACAGGTGCCCCAGGATTTCCTTCACGCTCCACTTTCCCTCGGCGTACCGGGCCAGGGCGTCCCGGTCGGTCACGGTCTCGAATAGCCGCTCCACCTCGCGGGCCTGCTCGATCAGTTGCTGAGCCAGGCTCTCGTCCGAGACCCGCGCGATGTACCGGTGATAGTAGGCCGAAGACTCTTCGGCTTCGGGACGGGCAATGATGGCTGTGCTCATCGTGCCTCCACTCGAAGGGGGCGGCGCAGCAGCTCGCCGCCGCAGTTCGGGCAAACGTGATTCCAGATCAGAGCTTCCGGGGAAACAGGGCGGCGCTGCCATCCATCTCTCCGGTCTCGGCGTAGGTCAGGGGGGTGGCCGAGGGGTCCAGGATTTTCCCGTCCACCACCCGTCCCAGCACCAGTTCGTGATCCCCCGCCCGGGTACGCCCCATCAGCTCGCATTCGAAATATGCCAGAGCTTCCTCCAGAATCGGTGATCCAAGGCGTCCCGGGTGACTCCGAATCCCGGCGAGCTTGTCCTCATCCCGGCCCGACCTCGTCCCCAGGCGCCGGGCCAGGTCCAGCTGGTTCTGCTTGAGTACGTTGATCGTGAAGCTACCGGTGGCGTGCAGCAGCTCGTAGGATGCGTTGTCCGGGTTGATGCTGACGGCCAAAATCAGCGGGTTGAATGAAGCCTGCATAACCCAGGCGGCGGTAAAGGCGTCGCGTCGGTGCCCGTCGGTGACGCCCACGGCATACACGCCAAGCGTAATGGTCCGGAACAGGTCCGCGGTCGGGGAAACTCCGCTCATTCGAAGTCCACGAAGATCTGGCCGACTTTTGGATTCAGCTGTTGCATCGCGGGTAGATCCGAGGGGTAATCCCGGTCGCCCAGGACTTGGGAGTAGGCAGCGGACTGTTGTTGTGCAGGCCCGGGATCCAGATAGAGCTTGATGCCCGCCAGGGTGGAGTCCAGCGCGCCACCCTTCCAGTCGGTCACCACGCCGGCATAGTCCCAGCCGAACCCGGCGAGAATGAATGGCCGTCCGTTGAGTCGCTCCAGCTCCTGCAGGCTGGTGCCCAGGGAGATGCCCCGGCCGACCTGCCATTTGCTCCGGGTGCCGCGAAGGATCACCCGGGCAGGACGTCGGCGGCTCAGGGTGTCCTTCCATACGATCTCGGCGCGGCGGAGGCTGTCGCCGGGGTAGAGCACCGTACCCGGTGTCGTCTCGCCTTCACCCAGCTCGATCCGGGCGCTATCCACGGCACTCGGGCCGTAGCGCTCCCGAAGTTCGATCTCGCTTCCTTCCGGCGTAAGGGGGCCGTTGCCGGAGCGGGGGTTCACTCGCCAATCACTGGCTGGTGGCGCGGGGACGGACGGTTCCCGGCGGGCAACGCGACCGGTCCCCGACTCCCTGCACCCCAGCGAGCAGCAGAGGGCCGCCAGGAGGAGTGATTTACGAGTCAATCGCAGGCTCCTGTGTAGGCCTGGATGTACGGTGATCAGAGCAAACAAATGCGCGGAAGTGCAAGCCGCAAGCAGATCCCGGCCGCTACGGGCTGCCTGCCGGCGGGGCATTAGGCAACCAGAAGGTTGCATTTTTCCCAGCCGCGTCGTATTCTATGCGCAACCAGGAGGTTGCCTATGAGCACGAGCAAGCTCTCGCCCGACCGGGCGAGCACCGACCAGATCCAGAAGAGCATCATCCTGCGGGCGCCGCGGTCTCGGGTCTGGGAGGCCCTGACCGATCCGGCCCAGTTCGGCCAATGGTTCGGCACCCGGCTGGCCGGCCGATTCGCTCCGGGCCAGACAATGCGCGGCCCGATCACCATTCCGAAATACGAACACCTTGCCTTCGAGGTTGTCGTGCAGCAGATGGAGCCGGAGCGGCTCTTTTCCTGGCGCTGGCAGCCGGGAGGAGATCCGGATGTGAATCCGGCCGAGCCAATGACCCTCGTGGTTTTCGAGTTGGAAGAGGTTCCGGAGGGAACTCGACTTACCGTCACCGAGTCGGGCTTCGATCAGATCCCCGTGGCCCGCCGGAGCAAGGCGTACCGGGAGAACGACGCGGGCTGGACCGGACAACTCAAGAACATCACTCGATACCTTGCCAGCCCGAGCTAGGCTTCGGGATCCGGCCTCGGTATTTGCCGCGCTGGGAGACGAGACCCGGCTCCGTCTGGTCTCCCGGCTGTCGAGCGGCGGCCCGGCGTCCATCAGCCGACTGACGGACGGCTCCGGGGTCAGCCGTCAGGCCGTTACCAAGCATCTCCGGGTGCTGGCGGGCGCGGGCCTGGTTCGAGCCCATCGGCGGGGGAGGGAGAGTCTCTGGCGGCTCCAGCCGGAGCGGCTGGACGAAGCTCAGCGCTCGCTCGACCTGATTGCTCGACAGTGGGACCACGCGCTGAGTAAGCTCAAGGCGTTTGTGGAGTCTCCGCTCGCCGGCGGCGACGCCGCACCCAGAACCACGCAGCCCCGAGCAGGAGAACAGCGCCGAGCACCAGACCGCTCCGACTGATCCACTTTTCAGCCACCTGCCAGCTCGCGCCGAGCCCGTAGCCGAGGGCGACAAACGCTACGGTCCAGAGTCCGGCCCCCAGGGCGTCTGCCACGACGAAGCGTCGATAGGGCATTCGCGAAGCCCCGGCCACGAACGGCACCAGCGCTCGGGCAAAGCCGATGAAGCGCCCGATGAATACAGCCCGGGGTCCTTGTCGCTGAAAAAACGCCTCCACCTGGGCCAGGCGCTTCTTCCGAAGGCCGAATCGGGAGCCTCTCTTCAGCAGCCACTCCCGGCCGAGGCGGGCCCCGAGCAGGTATCCGATGTTGTCACCCGCCACCGCACCCAGGGCAACGGCAGCTATCAAAGCGTCAAGCTCCAGAATGCCCTGGTGGGCAAAGAACCCCGAGGCGAGCACCACGCTCTCGCCGGGTACCAGCAGTCCGGCAAAGGCGGCGCACTCGAGCATGGCCGCCCCAAAGATGATGAGATAGCTCCAGTCGCCGAGACGGGTGACCAGGTCGAGCAGATACTGCAGCACGGCTACCGGAGATCAGGCGCGAGTGGAAGGGAAGTCTTCAGCGTGCCGGCGGCTCTGGCGCGCTGATCCAGCGCGATATCCTCCAGGAGCTGTCCGGCTGCTGCCGCCACACCTCAAAGCTTTTTACCACTGAGGTAGTGGCATCCGGCTTACCTGCCGGAGCGGTAAATCTCCAGATGTCGCGGACCACCGCGAGCTTTCCCGAGACCATCACCTCAACCACCTCAACCTCATAATGAGTCTTGGGGCTGCCCAATTTCGGATTGGCCACGCGCTCCATCTCTCGGGCATAGGTATCATCGGGTTGCCCCGGATACCAACCGACCAGGTCCGGCGCCCATACTCTCGAAGCCGATTTCCAATCTCCCCGATTCGCCGCCGCCACCCAGTCGGCCAGGGCGGCGCGTATTTCGCGAACCGCGGCCATCGAATCCACCTGCGCCTGAGCGCTGCCGCTCACGGACGCCGACAGCGACAGAAAAGAGAGCAGAAGAGCCAGCCTCAACATCCGCCACGCCGATTCCCCAGGTCTACATCGAACTGGGCGGTGTCCCGTGCCGGGGTGCCCATGCGGAACTCGAGCGTGCCGCCCTCTATCACGTCGGTCGTTCCGCCGGTGGTGACCTCCAGCTGCATGCTGGCCGGGCCGGGGACGGCAAAGGAAGGACTAATGTCAAAGGCATAGCCGCCGTCGTGGCCGGTTGTCACCGGACCGATCCGGGTGTCGACCGGACGGGCCTGCGCTTGCAGATCCTGCTGGACCATCAGCAGGACCGATCCGTTGGCCACGGCTGCACCGCAGTTCGTAATGATGCCCCGGATTGCGACGGTGACCGGCGCACCGGCCGAGATGGCGAGAAAGCCGCCTTCGACGCAACCGGTCGCCAGGAGCAGGACAACCCAGACTGACGAAGCTTTCACCGTCTAAACCCTCAGGCCGGCTGATGCGTCTGCCACCACTGCGTGGCCGCTTCTTCGCTCCACGGCTCCACCTCGATTTCCGCCAGCATCCGCTCCAAATCGGCGGCGCTGCGCGGCCGAGCTTCCGGCTTCTTGGCCAGGCAGGCGAGCACCACCCGGTCGAGCTCCGGCGCGACATCCAGCTCGCTCCGCTCCGAGGGAGGCACCGGCTTCTCCTGAATATGTTTGGTAATCATCTGCAGCCCGTTCGCGGCCTGGAACACCAGCTGTCCCGTAAGCAGGAAATAGGCGACACAGCCCAGCGCGTAAAGGTCGGCGCTGGCGTCGGGGGGTTCGCCCAATGCCATTTCGGGGGCCAGGTACGCCGGGGTTCCGGGGGTGAGTCCGATGGCCGTGGCCATGGTGTCCTCGCTCTGCGGCAGCACCGATTTCACCAGGCCAAAATCCAGCACCTTCACGAAGTCGTGCTTGAGACCCACCCGTCCCACGTGAATGTTGGCCGGCTTGATGTCGCGGTGGACCAGCCCTGAGGCATGGGCTTCTTCCAGCGAGTCGCACACCTGGCGCAGGATGTGGATCACGCGCCCTTGCGGGATGGGACCCTCCCGGCGGACCAGGGTTTCCAGATCCATTCCCTCGAGCAGCTCCATCACGAAATACAACGTGCCGTCCTCGGTCTCGCCGAAATCGTAAAGCTCTACCGTGTGGGGTGAACGGAGTTTGGCGGCGGCATCGGCTTCGCGCTTGAACCGGGCCACGGCCAGGCCCGCGCTCCGGGGATCCTGAGAGAGCACCTCGGGGCGGATCAGCTTGATGGCCGCGGGGCGGGCCAACATGCGGTGAGTGGCCCGGTACACGGAGCCCATTCCCCCCTCGCCCAGCGGCTCACCCAGCCGGTAACTGCCCATCTCCCGCTCCTTCGCCACCTCCCGGCCGAGACCGGTGACGACCCGGGAGATGACCACAGCTACCCCCAGCAGAAGGTAGTTCGGATAGTGCATCAGAAACGCATTGTAGAGCGGCCCGAAGTGGTACACTCCCTCGGCCTGGGCGGTGATCATGCCGAGCGGATCCATCGAGGCTGCGATCAGACCGGCAGCTGCCATCTTCCAGGGGGGAGCGGGCATCAGCGCCGCAAACATGAGAATGACCGGAGCGGTCCAGGTGATCATCGGCGTGGGGTCCATCGGTGTTCCCGACGGCGGGCCCCAGTGGATCATGAGCCCGATACACCCGGCACACGCGACCATATACACCAGCGCCAGGTCGATGACAAAGCGGGGGTTTCGCTCGCGGGTCCTGGTGTAGGCGAACACGACGAGCGAAATGGTCACCCCCAGCGCGGCAATCCGGTCGATCGCACCGAATTCCGCCCAGCGAGGATTGCTCGGCTGGGTCAGGCCCAGGGCAAGGTGCCCGAAGGCCGGGCCCAGAACCCAGAGGCTGCCCCCGACCAGAGCAAGGATCTGGAGCCGCCGCGAGGCCTGGCGCAGCAGGTCGGCGGGGAGCTGCCGGCGATAGCCCTGGCTGGTTCTAAGGTCGGGCGGAGTGGTCTGGGCCGGAAGGCCGATGAGCTTGGTTTGGGGCATAGGCTCGTCTATCACCGTGATTTAAAGCTAACCGTCAGCCCAGGGCCCGCCGGGCAAGGCGCTGAAGCAGGCCAGTGACCTGGTCCGGGCGGCGTTTGGGAGTCGCCAGCGCATCGTAGGTCGGGAAGCCGGTCAGCATGACCAGCAGGTCTTCCGCGTCCCGCATCTCCTTTCGTTCGGGGCGGCCGGTCTGTTTCACCAACCGGTCCAACAGTACCCGCGCCCCCTTCCGTCTCCAGTCGGAGCGCTCGCCGAGCGCGCCGGCAAAGTCGGGATCGAGCGACGTGAACGCTCCCAGGGCTCGGATGACCAACCGGTCGGACTCCCAGAATTGCGTGAACACCGCAATAAATCGATCTATAGCCTCCCACGCATCTGACTGGCGAAAGGCTTCAGCGAGGTGTTGCATCCCCCCGGCGCTGGCCAGTGAATCGAGCAGGGCTTCGAGCAGTCCCCGGAGCGAGCCGAACTGGTAGTACACCGTCATCCGCGCCACTCCGGACCTCCGCGCGACCTCTTCCATTGAGAAGCGGGGACTTCCTTGCGGCGAGGCCAGCAGTTCCCGGGCGGCAGCGAGAATCCGGGCTCGGTTCTCGTCTGCGCTCTCGCGCCGTCGTTGCATCCGGTAAGGGCGGGGGGTCATGGCTTGACAGCGCAATTTAGTCGTATACACTGTACAAGCAAGCTGTACAGGCTGTACAACGAACCTTACCCTGAGGAATCAGTATGGATGAACGCACCCTCACCATCGTGCTCCGGCTCATCCACATCCTGGGCGGGATTTTCTGGGTTGGAGCCATGATCCTGCTGGCGGGATTCCTCCTTCCCACCGTGCGTGCGACGGGTCGCGAAGGCGGCCGGTTCATGCAGACACTGATGCAGCAGCAACGGCTGCAGTTCTATCTCGGGCTCGCCGCGGCGTTGACCGTATTGTCGGGAATTACCATGTACGCCCGCCTGGCGGCGGCCACTCATGGGGCCTGGGCCGGATCCCGTCCCGGGATCGCGTACGGTGTGGGCGCGGCCGCCGCCATCCTTGCTGCAGCGTTCGGAGGCGGCATCAGCGGCTCGGCGGGCCGAAAGATGCTGGCCCTGGGACAAGCTATCGGGTCCGCGCCACCGTCAGTCGAGCAGCAGGCCGAGCTGAGCCGGCTCCAGCGCCGGATGGCGTTGGGGGCGCGGGTCGCTGCAAGCTTTCTGGTCATTGCGGCGAGCGCGATGGCGGTTGGTCGGTACCTCTAAAGGCGGGGCAGCGGGACAGCGGGGCAGGGAGAGGGTGATGGCGACAGGTAGCCCTGGAGCCGGCGATCAGCCGGCCAATCGGCCGAGCTTGCGTCGAGCCCCCGCGAGAGACACCGCGCTGTCCCAGAAATCGGCCCAGGGATCGGTAATCCGGTCGAGGCGGGTAAAGACATTGCGGATGGTAAAGCTGTTGGCCCTGAGATCCTTCTTCTTGAGCTCACTCCATTCCAGCGGCACCGAGACCGGCGCTCCTTTGCGCGCCCGCACCGCATAGGCAGGCGCCACCAGCTGGGCGTAGCCGTTCCGGTTGGTGTCGATAAAGATCCGGTTGCCCCGATTGGCCTTGAGCTGCTCCATGGTTCGGGCTCGGGGCGCCCGACTCACGATGATGCCGGCCAGATCCCGGCCGAAGGCACGAACTCCGTCATACGGCTCCCGCCGTTGCAAGGGAACCGCCACGTGAAGCCCCCGCGACCCGGTGGTCTTGAGGAAAGCCGGCAGCTCCAGCTCGTCGAGCAGCTGCTTGAAGTCCACCGCCGTTGCCCTGACCACATCGAAATCGTCGCCCTGGGGGTCGAGGTCGAAAACCAGCTGGTCCGGTACATCGAGCTTATCCGTGCGGCTGAGAAAAATGTGCGGCGTGACGCAGGCCTGGTTGGCGATATAGACCAGGGTGGCGGTGTCGTTGCAGACGACGTGGGTGACGGTTCCTCCCACCTTCTCCACTGTGACCGTCCGGATCCACTTGGGGAAATAGGAGGAGACCTCCTTCTGAAAAAAACGCTTGGTGTTGATGCCGTTGGGATAGCGCTCCAGGGTGAGCGGCCGGTCTCTGAGATGCGGCAGCATGCGCGGCGCAATCCGGGCGTAGTATTCGATCAGGTCTCCCTTGGTGATGCCATCGTCCGGAAAAAGCACCTTCTCCGGACGGCTGATCTCGATCTCTCGCCGATCGACTCGAATTACGCCGGATATCGCCATCGGACCTAATCGATCCCCACCCGTCCTTCAATGGATGCAATCAGCTTTGCCGGGTCGTAGCCCACCCCGTCCTTGAACACCACGGCCGGGTTTCGAATAGCCGAAGGCTGGCTGGTCAAGTCGCCCTTGAGCACCACCAGATCCGCGAGCTTGCCTGCCTGCACCGAGCCTAGCCGCTGCTGCACCCCCAGAATTCTTGCTCCGTTCAACGTCATGATCTGGATCGTTTGCTGCGGAGTGAACCCGGCTTCAGTCAGCAGCTCGTAGTTTCGCTGATCGCCGTAGCCGGCCAGCGCTCCGCCCAGGCCGGTCGGATCGACCCCGGCCGCGAGAAGTCCTCCCGCTTCGACGAACTCCTTCTCGAACGCCATGGCGCTCCGGAGTCCTTCCGCCGCAATCGGGCCGCTGCCGGTGGAGTCGATCTCATTGCGGATTTTCATGTAGCTGGCCCGCACCTCGGGAGACATCGCATTCAGCACCCGCGCGTCCTTGGTGGGGCGATTGGCGACGAACGGCTCGTAGACTGCCAGGGTCGACGTCATCGACACCTTGTGCCGCACCATCGTCCGAATCACCGACTTCGCGGTGTCGCTGTGCACATCGGTCGAATTGTTGCGGCCGACGACGCTGACCGGACACACATCGGGTTGCTTCGATGGATCGAAATCCGAGGCGGTCAGCATCCCATGCTCCAGATTATCGATTCCCAGCTCCACCGCCTCCCGGAAGGAAACCGAGCAGAGATGTCCGGTGACCTTGATCCCGTGCCGGTGGGCCTCCTTGATGGCCGCCCCCAGCTCCGACCGGCGGATGTCGGTGTATGCCTTGATCCAGGTGGCACCTTCACTGGCCCAGTACGCCACGAACCGGCGCGCTTCCTCCGGTGAGGTTACCACGTCCATGCTGCCGCCCCCCGGTGCACCGGTGATGTACGGAGCCGTGAGGTGAATCCGGGGCCCGGGCACCAGGCCTCGGTTGATGTTCTCCCGCAAATTGATCTCGGCGTAGGGCGAGCGGCCTCCCGCGGTGCGGATGGTGGTGACCCCCGAGGCCAGGTACAGCCGCGGACCGGTATAGGACATCTGGACTGCGCGCCCGCCTGCCGCGGTATAGAAGAGATGGTCGTGCAGCCCGATCAGGCCTGGAATCACGGTGTGCCCGTTGAGGTCCATGGTGACGGCTCCGGCCGGCACGGGGACATTGGCGGCCGGCCCGACCTGCCCGATGCGTCCGTTCTGCACCAGAACCGTTTGATCGGCCTTGGGAGCGCTGCCGGTCCCGTCGATCAGGAGCACGTGAGTGAGCGCGACGGCGCCGGTATCCACCGACACGTATTTGCGCACCTCCTCGGCCAGCGAGTCAGGTCGCTGGGCAGGAAGCATCCCGGCTGGCAAAGTCGACACTGCAAGAAGCAAGACAGGGAGCCGCATAGGTTCTCCGAAGGTGTCATCCTGAACGAGAAGATGTCATCCTGAACGAAGTGAAGGATCTACTCTACCGTAAACGCTGCCATCATTCCGGCGGAGAGGTGCTCGGCGATGTGACAGTGGACCATCCAGCGACCGGGATTGGAAGGGTCGAGCAGAATATCCACCGTGCTGCCCGCCGGCACCAGCACGGTGTCTTTCCAGACCAGGTTCTGGTTGGGCTCTCCATTCACGGCCAGAATCAGAAATCGTTGCCCGTGAAAATGGATGGGGTGCTGCATGGCGTGAGCGCTCTGCCGCTGGCTGACCAGATGAATCCGGACCGGTTCACCGCGCCGAAAGCGCCAGTCGATGTCCATGTTCTCTCTGCCGCTGTCCTGATCCCGCAGAATCCATCGTACCTGCCGCCCGGTTGAAGCCCAGTTCATCATCGGCATCGTCCCACTCCACTCCACCGGGGGGAAGTAGATCGAGTCCAGCTGCATGAGTCGCTCGCTGATAGCCGGCAAGCCGATGGTTTGCAACGTGAGCTCCAGGGTTTTTTCCGGCGACCGATCGGCGCGGCGGCGATATCCCTCCAGCTCGGCGGCCACTTCGGCGTGGTGCTTCAGCTCGCCGAAAGTACCGCCTGGATTCCTGGCGTCCGGCTTTGCCGAGACCTCCACCACGCCCAGAGTATCTACCTCATCGAAGAAACGGCCATAAAGGTGGTTGAGTCCGCGGACCTGGTTCAGCAACGGAACCTTGCCCGCGCGGTCGAACCGGACGTCCACGATGTAGCGCTCGGCGGGAGCGATCACCACGCTGCTGACCCATTCATCGTGTTGGTACGGACCCAGGTCAGAGCCGACCAGCTTCATCCTCGTGTTCGGGAAGGAAAGATTCATGGTGCGGGCGTTGGCAGCGTTGGTCAGAAAAAAGCGAACGATCTCGCCCCGGTTGACCCGCAGGTGGTAGCCGGGCTCGCCGTTCACCAGAAAGACGTTGCCGAAGCGACCCATCAAGGCATGAGTCGGCGCGTCCCGTCCCAGCGGCACCATCCCGGCATCGGACAGCAGGATATCGTCCAGCATCAGCACGGCCTCGCGGTCCACCGCCTCGAGGGTTTCCGAGTCCGAGCGGACCAGCAGGTTGCCATAGAGACCCAGCTCCTGCTGGACGTCCTCCCGGACATGCGGGTGATACCAGTAGATGCCCGCGTCGGGAAAGCGCAGATGGTACACCAGCTCGGCGCCGGGCTGGACCGGCGGCTGAGTCAGCCCTGGTGTTCCGTCGTTCGGGTTATCCAGCCGAATCCCGTGCCAGTGCACCGATGAAGGCTGCGGCAGGTGATTGATGAAGCGCACCGTGATCCGGGAATCCCGCGCGACCTGGAGCAGCGGCCCGGGATGCTGCCGGTTGAAGCCCAGCATTGTATAGGTTCGGCCGAGGATGGTTCGTTGAACAACGCTCGCTTCCAGGTGCAGGGTGTCTCCGTCTCTCAACTCGATCAGCTCCCGAGGTCGGGCCGGCGCAGCCGGGCCAGCGGGAAGCCATCCAGCAAGGTTTGGTCGCAACGCCATTTCCGCGGGAAGCATCGTGATGCCGGGCGGCATTGGAACCGTGGTCCATCCCAACGGGTCCGCCGTCGAAGCCGGATCGTGCTGCGGAGACCCGTGCTCCGAATTTTCTCCCGTTGCGGAGCCCGTCATCGAACCCAGGGTCAGTTGAAGCAGGTCCGGCGGGAAGAGCCGAGTGGCGGGGGACTGCGCTCGAAGCACGGTTCGAGGTCCTGGCCGTCGGCCCTGGGGGCTTCGCTCTGCCGTAATCAGAAACGTGAATTTCTCGAGGTCGACGATCCCCAGCCGTGTCCGGCCATTGCTCACCGCACCCTGTCTCACGATCGAGTCCATCGTGGGCGTCGCGACCCAGGCCACATAGGTGGTGAAATCGCCAAGGGAGGAGGGCGGGGGCAACCCTGCAGCCGAGAGGATCAGCTGAAAGCGGGTGCGGCCCTCGGGCGTGACGGCCATAGTAAACGGGCCGGGGACATGGCCCAGCTCGAGACGACCTGAGACGCCACTGAATCCGGGCGCGGCCACCAACTCCATGCAGTAGAGGTCCCGGCTGGGACTGGCGGCCAATGACGCAGCATCACAGGGCCGGTTCTGGGCCAGGGCGGGGCGAGCCCCAATGATGAGAGCGAACGGGAGCGCGCGCAGACCAGAGAATGGCATCAGTCATCAATCTACGTCAGCCGGTTGGCACCGGGCTTACCAGTGGGGCGTAGATTCCGGCAGATTGTGGGCCAGCTCACGGCCCTGGCAGGTTGAGCACCTCCTCCGCTCGGCGGTCCCGCTGCCCCGCGGTATCATAAATGGCGGTCACTCGCCCGCCGGTCTCCACCACACCGAACAGCCGATAGCGCGGTACCTCGCCGACGACCTTGGGGACCGGTGCGCGCAGGTGCCACCGGACCGGGACCCAGGCTCCATCGGGAAGACGGCCAAACCGAATCTCCCCACCGGCGCTTCCTGGCGGCGCCCAGCGCGGTCGGGCGACGAACTGAAAATCGAGTGAGTGGAGCGCGAGGGAGCGCCGGTCGAATTCGAGCGAGCCCTGGAGCGCCACGGTGGCGTGAGTGCCCTTGGCAGGCTTGAACCGGGCGACCACCGGGCTGGTGTCATCGGGCCGATCCGACGTCTCCACTGAGACACAATGGGTTCCCAGAAACCAGTCCGTGAACAAGACCCGCGCGTCGGGGCCGAAGTAGGTGGGGCCGTTCTCCGGTCGATCGTTTATGGGGCTGGGGGCCGGCCAGTCACCGTGCACGAAGCCCATGGTGCGGAGACTTTCGGGATCCGCGCTCTGAATGGGCCAGCCGGCCAGCCGATCCTGGACCACGACTGAATCTTCCGGTGGACCCACTAGAGGTACGACGCGGCGATAGGTCTCCGTTTGGTAACTCCGCTTCCCCCTTGTTATCTCCGCTTCGGCCAATGCCAGAGAAGTCTGGGCCGCCTGCAGCAGGTTCGCTCCCAGGGAGGCATCACCCAGAGTTATCGCGCAGTTGGGCCGCCGGGCCGACGCGCTCAGCTCGTGCAGCTCGAAAGGACGGTCGGGCACCCGCAGTGTCTGTTGTGAGGTTTGGCTGTCGGCCAGGTCGAAGGTGGCGGTCTCCCAACCGCGCTGACCGATCTGCTGGACTCGAAGCCGATAGCGGCCTGGCTCAGATGCCCGGAGCTGAAAGCCACCGGTTGGACTGGTAACCGTTCGCGCCCGCTCGTGTCCGCTGTCATCCAGCAGGACGATCAGCGCCTCCAGCAACGGAGATCCATCGAGCTCGCGGACTGCCCGGCCGAGCACCTGCTGCGCCGCCAGATTGTGGGCACTGAGGAGGACAGCCAGGATTCCGCCGCAGCGGCGGAGTTGCTTCATCATCAGTATAATGTCGCGTATCTTGATCGAGTGGCAGAGCCGAAGCGTTCCAAGGCCGCGAGCGAGTCAAAGCCCCGCCGCAGGAAGAAGGCGGCGGCGGAGCCGCGCTCGCGGGGCATTCCGCCGGACGCGATCGGTTCGGGAACTCCCCCCGCCGCGCTCACCCGGTTGGCCGAGGCCGTTCAGGCCGATGGCGGCACGGTGCTGGCCCCATACAAGGATCCGTTGGGCGGGAACTGGCAACTCTTCGCCGCGCTGCCGATCGATCTGGTAGAGCCCACGCCCTACCAACGCGATCTGTCGAAACCGCACGTCGAGCGCCTCTCCGCCGCCATGGATCGCCTGGGGCGGTACCTGGATCCGATGATCGTGGTGCGGGGGAGCACCGGTGGGGAAGGGGATGACGCGAAACATCCCTACTGGACGCCCAACGGCAATCACCGGCTCGCCGCCCTCAAGCGCCTGGGCGCGCGCTCGGTTGTGGCGATTGTGGTGCCGGATATCGAAGTGGCGCACCGGATCCTGCTGCTCAACACCGAAAAGGCCCACAATCTCCGGGAGCGCTCGCTGGAGGTGATCCGACTGGCCGAGCTGCTGGCCCAGACCGAGAATCGGCCCGAGCCAGACTTCGAGATCGAGTTCGAGGAGCCGGCGCTGCTCACCATTGGACTCTGCTATCAGGAGAATGGACGGTTTGCCGGCGGAGCCTATCATCCGGTACTGCGCCGAGCGGAAAAATGGCTGAGCTCGCCGCTGCCCAAGGCGCTGGAGACTCGCCGGGTGCGCGCTGCGCGGGTGCTGGAGCTGGACCAGGCCGTGACCGAAGCGATGAAGCGGCTCAAGGACCGCGGCTTCGACAGCCCCTATCTTCGTCCGTTCGTGGTCGCCCGAATCAATCCCCTTCGGTTCAAGCGGGGCGGCAACCCGGACGTGGACGAAACCCTGGACACGATGCTTGCCGCTGCTCGACGCTTCGATGCCGGCCGGGTCCGCGCCGATCAGCTCGCCAAGGCAGGCGGAACCACCGATGACTCCGGGTAGCTCTCTTCGCTGCCCCGCTGCCTTCCCCGCTTCCCCGCTTCCCCGCTTCCCCGCTTCCTACCTATACTTGCGTCTTACCCAGCGGAGACGAACAACATGTTGCGCCTCTATTACTCCAGCACAACCGGCCTCACCTGCGCCGCCCTGATCCTGGGCCTCGGCGCCTGCAAGGGGCCGGAGAAACGAGACCAATCGGATAAAGCCCTGGCCGAGTCTGCCGCGGTGTACGAAGAAGTAGCAGCCCGGTTCCGCAAAGTAGGAGAGACCACCAACCTGCAGGGCCCCGAGTCGGCCCGCTACGATCGCGATCTCGACGTCTGGTTCGTATCCAATGTCAACGGCACCCCAACGGCCAAGGACAACAACGGCTACATCAGCCGGCTCCGGCCGGACGGGACGCCCTACAACCTCAAGTTCATCGAAGGCGGGAAGAAGGGCGTTACCCTGAACGCCCCCAAGGGGCTATCCATTACCGGTGATACCCTTTGGGTGGCGGACGTCGACTTTGCCCGGGCATTCAACAAGCGCACCGGAGCCGCTCTGGCGAATGTGACCATCCGGGGTCGGGTGAAGTTCCTGAACGGTGCCGCAGTTGGGCCCGACGGTGCCGTCTACATGACCGATACTGGAATTGCCTTTGGCCCCAAGGGGGAGATCTCCCATCCCGGCCCGGATCAGGTCCTCCGGATCACCCGAAGCGGGGCCACAGTCGCTCTCAGCTCTGCCACGCTGGCCGGCCCCAATGGGATCACCTGGGACTCCAAGGAAAATCGATTTGTGATCGTGTCCTTCACCGGAAACGGGATCTTCGGATGGAAGCCGGGCGACAAGGACGTGAAATCCCTGGGTACCGGCCCCGGCCAGCAGGATGGGGTTACTGTGCTGCCCGACGGCCGGATTCTAGTGACCAGCTGGGCCGATTCGAGCCTCTTCGTGCTCGACCATGGCAAAACGACCAAGGTGGCAACAGGCATTGCGTCCCCGGCCGACATTGACTTCGACGAGAAGGACTCCCGGGTAGCCGTGCCGCAGCTGCTGGTAAACAAGGTTCAGTTCTGGGAGGCACCATGATGCACTTCAGTCTCCGGGGCGCCGCCTCCTATGCCCTCGTTGCTGTCGTTGCCGCGGTCATCGGCGCGGCGGGGATGTGGCTGCAGGGAAACAAGAGCCGGCCCCGGGCGGTGCTCGACCCGGTGACCACTCATGGTGAGTGGGTAAAGATCAAGAAGGGCAACGAAACCATCCGGGCCTACGTCGCCTATCCCGAGCGCAAGACGAAGGCGCCGGCGGTGATCGTGATTCACGAGATCTTCGGGCTGACCGATTGGGAGCCCACGGTGGCCGACCGGTTGGCCAAGGAAGGATTCGTCGCGATTGTACCCGATCTGCTCTCGTCGAAGCACGGACAGTCGCCCAAGGATCCGGACGAAGGCCGCAAGCTGGTGGGTGAGCTGGAGTCGGACCGGGTCACGGCGGATCTCAATGCAACCTATTCCTACGTGAACGGTCTTCCCACGGTGGAGAAGGATCGCATCGGGACCATCGGCTTCTGCTGGGGTGGCGGCCAGAGCTTCCGCTACGCCACCAACAATCCCAGCCTCAAGGCTGCCGTTGTGGCCTACGGCCCCGCCCCAGACTCCGCCGACATCAAGCGGATCCAGGCTCCCGTACTGGGGGTCTATGGCGAAAATGACCAGCGAATCACCGGCAGCTTGCCGGATGTGGCCGCCAAGATGCAGTCGGCCGGAAAGACCTTCACCTACGAGGTCTACCCCGGCACCGGACACGGCTTCCTCAAGCCCGGACGGCAAGGGTCGGATACCCCTCAGGTGGACCGGGCCTGGAAGCGGATCCTCGAGTTCTACCGGGCGCGGCTGGGCAAGTGAAGGCGTTTACGCTTTTCTGATGCTACTCCTCCTCCTGCTACAAACCGGGTCCCCTCTCGCCGCCCGGGTAGACACCATTCGCCCGGTGCACGATGCCCTCCACTACGACATTACCGTGGTGCCGAGCGACAGCGGCAATCATGTGCTGGCGGAAGTACAGACCACCTGGCGGCTGCGCTCCGCTGAGCCGGTGGAGATGGAGCTGGATTCAGCCATGCGGGTCGTCCGCGTGCTGGTGGACGGAAAGCCCAACACGCGCCTCTCCCGAACGCTGTACGCCCGGTCCGAGGGAGAGATCGGAGTCCCCCACGAAAAATCCGCCGGTGATACGCTCACCACTCGGGTGCGGTATCACGGCCAGGTGCGGGATGGCCTGATCATCGGCGCCAACCAGTACGGTGCTCGGACCATCTTCGCCGACAACTGGCCCGACCGGGCGCACCTCTGGCTCTCATCCCAGGACCATCCCAGCGACAAGGCCACCGTGGCTTTTCACGTGCAGGCCTCGGTCAACGATCAGGTCATCGCCAACGGAGTGTTGGAGAAGATCGATACCTTGGCCTATGGGCACGCGGTCTGGCACTACCGGATGGATCGCCCGATTCCGGTGTATACCATGGTGGTGGGAATCGGTCGTATGGCCCGAACCCGGTTGCCGGATGGTGAATGCCGCCTAAGCTGTGTTCCGGTCACCGTATGGACCTACCCGGAAGACTCGGCGTATGCCCTGAAGGACCCCTTTCGAAGAGCGGCGGAGATCCTCGACTACTACAGCGACCTGGTCGGCCCGTTCCCCTATGGCAGCCTGGCTCATGTCGAGTCGAGCACCCGGTTCGGCGGTATGGAGAATAGCACCGCCATTTTCTACGACGAAAAGCGCTACCGGCAGCAGAACCTGGGTGAGCCGGTCGTGGCCCACGAGACCGCCCACCAGTGGTTCGGCGATGCGGTTACCGAGCGCGACTGGCATCACCTCTGGCTTTCGGAAGGCTTCGCCACCTATCTGGCGGCGC
>DATFQK010000505.1:0-2279 GCA_035264345.1 Gemmatimonadales bacterium
GTCCATGGCCGCGTGCCCTTCATTCATATAGGCGAACATCGCAGCCACCGCCCGGGGTGCGTTGAGGTCATCGTCAAGTGCCGCCGTAACGTCCTGAGTCAACCGCTCCGCCGCCGCCTGAAACCGCTGCGAATCCTGGTCGGCCCGACTTTCCAGCAGCCGGTTCTGAAACTCGCCCAGCCGGCGCGACGCCTCCTGCGCCGCCGCCAGCGCCTCATCACTCAGGTCCAGCTTCTGCCGGTAATGGGTCTGGAACATGAGCAATCGGATAGCGCCGGCATCGACCCCGTCCTGCCGGAGATCGCGCGGGGTGGTAATGTTGCCGAACCGCTTCGACATCTTGCTGCCGCGGATGTTGAGGAACTCGCCGTGGAGCCAGTATCGGGCGAAGAGATTTTGCCCGGTGTACGCGCAGCTTTGCGCGATTTCGTCCTCGTGATGCGGGAAGATCAGGTCCACCCCGCCGGCGTGTATGTCGAGTACGTCGGTGCCCCAATGTCCGTCTATGAGTGCAAGCGCCATTGCGGAGCACTCGAGGTGCCAGCCGGGCCGCCCCCGGCCAAACGGCGCGTCCCAGGCGGCGCCCACCTCCTCATCCTCAGCTTTGGCCGCCTTCCAAAGAGCGAAGTCGCGGGCGTCTTCCTTGGCGTATTCGTCACTGCTGACCCGCTCGCTGGCACCGGTCTTGAGCTCGCGCATGTCGAGCCGCGACAGCTTTCCGTATTGAGGAAACCGGGCGATGGAGAAGTAGACCGAGCCGTCATCTCCCTGATACGCGATCCCCTTCTTCACCAGCCCCTGGATCAGCGCCACCATCTGCGGGATGTAGTCGGTGGCCCGGGGGTAGGCCGAGGCGTCCTTGATCCGGAGGTACTGCTGGTCCTCGTGAAAGGCATCGATGTAATGCCGGACGTAGTCCCGGAGCGGCTTCCCTGCCTGTTTGGCGCCATTGATCGTCTTGTCGTCCACGTCAGTGATGTTCATGACGTGAAAGACGTCGTAGCCGCTCGCCTCCAGCCAGCGTCGCAGCAGGTCCTCGAACAGGAAGGTCCTGAAGTTTCCGATGTGGGCGTAGTTATAGACGGTGGGGCCACAGGTGTAGAGCGACACCCGGCCGGACTGCAGCGGCTCGAACGGCTCGACCTGGCGGCTGAGAGTGTTGTAAAGGCGGAGCGCCATCAGCCGCTAGCTCCGCTTGCGGCCGCGGCAATTGCCTCGCCGTCGGTGCCGCCCTTGATGGTTACGTGCACTCGGCGCTGCTGGAACGGACTCTCGACCGATTCTCGAGCAAAGCGATTGATCAGGCGGCGGCGAAACTCGCGCTCCACGTTCCACTGCGAGCCTGGCTGGGTCTTGAGCAGGGTGCGGATCACCACGGAGTTGTCGGTCATGGACTCTACGCCGAGCACCTCCACTGCCCCGTCGAGCTGCAGGCACCACTTGGGGTCGGTGGAGAACTGGGCCGTCTCGTCCCGCACCACATTGATGATTCGGTCCACGTCCTCACTGTAGGGAATGGAGACGTCCACTACCGCCCGGGCCCAGTCCCGGGTCTTGTTGCTGACCACGGTGAGTTGGCCGTTAGGGATGACGTGCCTGGTCCCCTCGAGGTCGCGGAGCACCACCACCCGGAGGGTCATCTTCTCGACCACGCCGTTTTTCCCCGCCGCTTCTATTACGTCGCCCACGGCAAACTGGTTTTCCATCAGGATGAAGAAACCGGAGATGATGTCGCGGACCAGGCTCTGAGCGCCGAACGAGATGGCAAGTCCCAGGATACCGGCGCCGGCCAGGATTGGCGCGATGTTGATGAAGGCATTGAAGGTGAGCAGCACCGCCACGGTAACGATGGCCACCCGGCCTACGCTCCGAAGCAGCTGGGCTACGGTACGGCCCCGCTTTTCCCGAATGGTGGTGACAGAATCGTCTCCGTCGTCCACCGACTTCTCGATCCGCCGAGCGGCGAGCTTGACGGCCCAAAGCGCCAACCAGGCGAGCAGCCAGATGCCGAGTACGCGGCCGCTAGTCCGAATGACGTACTCGCCGTCGATCCGAAGAGCGGCGGCGATGCGATCGATGATGTCGTTGAACGAGGCCAGCAGATCCACCTTAACTCCCGGCGACAGCGCACTTTGACTCACTGCGGCATGCAGCGGCTCGCCTCAACGTAGAGGCGGCGGCAGCACGGCGTCAACCGGAGGTGTCAGGGGTGCTGGCGATAGACCACCCGGCTTCCTGTCACCGGAATTCCGCGCCGCACGCATTCCGACAAGACCTCC
>DATFQK010000506.1:0-6673 GCA_035264345.1 Gemmatimonadales bacterium
AGGGTAACCCCCAGCCGGAGCAAGGCCAAATAGGCGGCGAGGTGCGACCCGCACCACTAAGCCGCGGGTAGGCTGCTAGAGGTGGCCGGCGACGGCCATCCCAGATAGATGACCATCTCTCCTGCCCCATTGCATGCAGGGAACAGGAGACACAGAACTCGGCTTACGTTCCGACCAGCGGCAGCCCTCCGGATAGTCTGGGGGGCTGTTGGTTTTGGGGCTCCCTGCTGGTTAGTTTTTCTGGCCCACCACCTCAAGGGGATGCGATGGCGCTACACAATGCCGGTTACTACACCCTTGCTGCCGGCCTGGTGCTCCCTGCCCTGGGGCTCGCACCTTCTACCACAAAATACCGGATCGATCAGACCCTCACTCAGGAGATGGACGCAACGGCTGCCGGCGGGGCCAAGCAGCGAATGGCCTTCAGCACGAGCAGCTTCGTGACCGTATCCCTGGCAGATAGTGCCGGGGGCAAGGCCATACGGGTCGTGGTGGATTCGGTGAAGGGCGACAGCGCCACTCCGATTCCGGCAACGGTGCTCGACAGCGCCAGGGGCGCGGAGTTTCGCGGATTCGTCGAAAAGTCAGGCAAGCCCACTGGACTCACCCCCACAGGGAATGCCGGTGCCGCCGTTCAGATTCAGGGACTGCTGAGCGATTTTTTCCCCTGGGCCAAGGCAGGCCTGAAGGTCGGCGACAGCTGGAGCGACACCACGGCCAAGACCAGCGGAACCGGAAGCGACAGCGTCACGGTACGCCGGGTGAGCGCCTACAAGGCGGCGGCGAGCGAGACGAAGGAGTCTCGCAAGGCGGTGCGGGTGGTGCAGGATTTTACTTCTTCGGTTCGGGGCACTCAGCCCACCCCGAACGGGCCGGCCAAGATCGAAGGAACCAGCCGGGGTAACGGATCCTACTATGTGGCAGCCGACGGCCGGTACCTGGGCGGCGCATGGCAGCAGCAATCTGCCCTGAAGATCTCGGGGTCGTTCGCGCCCCAGCCTCTCCCGATCACGATCATTCAAAAAACCAGCGTCAGCACCCTCAAGTGAATCGGTCTATGAATGTGCCACTGAGCTGGGCCCTTCCAGTGTGTCTGGTGCTTGCGGCCTGCAGCTCGGGACGGACAGGTCCGGAGCAACCCGGCACTCCCATACCTGAGCCCGGGAAGACCGATAACGGCACACCCGCCCCGAACGGCGCATCCGGTGTGATCTACCTCCCGGTCCGTGACGCGGGTTATGCGCTCGTCCGCCACGACAGCCTGACGCTGCAACTGCCAGGCGGAGCCAATCAGCTCCAGCTGATCGATCGGACGGCCTACCTGCGGGTGACCCTGGCCCCGGACACGAACGGCTATCAGGCCACCATCGTGCTCGATTCGATGCAGGCGGCGGTGGGCGGAGTGCCGGCATCGCCTGATTCGGTGCTTCCGGCACGGGGCACCCGATGGACGGCGTCTCTCAAGCCCGACGGCGAGTTGTCAGCGCTGAAAGCCGATCGAACCACCACGCTGGGCGATCAGATCGGAAGTAATCTTCGAACGCTCTTCCCGGGGTTGCCGACGAGTGGAGTGCGGCCCGGCATGGAATGGACCGACACGACCGAGGTGCCAATCAGGGCCGATGCTTTTGATGCCGTGGAGCGCTCGCTCACGAAGTACCGGGCCATGGACAGCGACGATGCCCGGGCGAAGAACGCCGTCAAGCTCGAGAGCAGCGGAACGTTCCGGCGGTCGGGAAAGGGAACTCAATACAACCAGCAGCTGGAGATGACCGCATCCGGCACGCGATCCGCCGTGTACTACCTCAACCCGGACGGAACTCTTGCCTCTGCCCGGGGGAGCGATGCCGGCGACATGACGATTTCGGTACCGGCGGTGGGACAAACGGTCCCGGTGAAGCAAGCCGGAAGCTACACGATCACATCACTTCACCCGGTCAAGCGCTAGCCGCTCTCAGAAGACCGAGTTGGAATCCCGTCCCAGCTCCTGGACACTCCGAACCGGCCGCGTCTCCGCAGTGGGATCTTCAACCGGCTCGGCGCGCTGGCGCAGGCGCTCGATTCGATCCACGGTTCCGACCTTGATACGGTTGATGGTGCCGCCGAGCTTCCGCCGGGTGCCGGTCCCGCTGTCGGGCGTGAGCAATGCCGTGATGCCCGCACCGACGAGCAATCCGGCCAGGGCAAACACCCGCTTCTCTCTTCGGGACTGATCTCGTCTTCGATGGATTTCGCGCTGCAGCTGCGCGATGCCCCCTGCGGCCTCGCCGCCTATGCTCCTCAGGCCCTGGGCAACGCGCCTCCGGGTTCGAGCGCCTTCATCCGGGGCCAGCAGAATTGCGGCGCCGGCGCCGAATGCCGCGGCAATCACTGCCAGCGCCACGAAGCCGCCTCGCCCGCCCTCGGCAGCACCATTCAGGGACTGCAGGTTGTTGCCTGAATTGTCTGACATGTTCTCGTCTCCTAGTCGACCAATCGGAGGGGCATCACCAGGGCCAGATAGCTGGCCGGGTCGTCCCAGCCCACCGGCTCACAGGTCGCGGCGCGCTCCGGGGCCTTGAAAGTCATCCGGACTTCATCGGTAGGTATGTATTTGAGAATCTCGAGCAGGTACGCCGCGTTGAATCCGATCTCCAGCGGGTCACCCTCGTAGCTGACGTTGAGCTCCTCCTGAGCCTCTCCCAAATCGGGAGTCTGGACCGACAACTTGCACGATCCATTGGCGAACCCCATGCGGATTCGATGGGTCTGGTCGCTGGCGACAATGCTCATCCTCCGAAGGGCGGAGGTCAGGGCCGACTTGTCAGCCGTCGCCACCTTGTCGTTTTCCCGGGGGATGACCTGCTCGTAATTGGGATAGGGGCCTTCGATCAGCCGGGTGAAGATCTGGGTCGAGCTCGAGCGGAAGGCGAGGTGGTTCTCACTCCGGGCGATCTCGATGATCTCTTCAGTGCCGAACAACCGGCGAATCTGCTCCAGGGCCTTGGGAGGAACGATCAGATCGGCCTGGGAGGCACCCTGTCGCTCCGGCGTGGGGACATCCATTCGGGCCAGGCGGTGCCCGTTGGTAGCAACCATGCGCATCCGCTCGGGGCGGAGCTCCCAGAGCACGCCATTGAGGATCGGCCGGCTCTCTTCGGTACTTGCCGCAAAGGCGACGTGGGTAATCAGCTTCTGCAGCTCGCTGGACGAGATTCTCCATCCGCCGTCGAACTTGACGCTGGGGAATGCCGGGAATTCCTCGCGGGGGAGCCCCAGCAGGCGAAACCGGCTGCGGCCACACTCGATGGTCACCCGCTGCTCGCCGGAAGCGGTGAGCCGAATGGCCGCGCTGGGAAGCTCCCGGACAATCTCCACCAGCTTGCGGGCAGGAAGGGTGATCGCTCCGTCCTGATCGATGGAGGCGGGCACCGTCGTGCTGACCGAAATGTCGAGGTCTGTTCCCGAGAGACGAATACCGTCTTTGGTGGCCTCGAGCAGAATGTTCGACAGGATCGGCAGAGTCGTCTTGGCAGGAACGCTGGCAGCTACCGCCACGAGTCCTTCCTGCAGCTGCTCCCGCGTGATCGTGAGCTTCATGCCTCTCCTCGGAACGCTATGAACAGATACTACTCTTCTATTTAAAAAACTTAGTAGCCGTAGTAGAGACTCTGGAAATGTGGAGCACTGACTTAATCAACCCGGTCACTCGCACTTAGACCTTTCGGACCATGTCGACAGCGTGTGTGCCATGGGGACTGTCGCTCGATCTTTCCGCTCCTGTCCACGCCTTTCCAGACTCCCCACACGCTGCTGGAAAGACGAGGATTATTCTGCGGACAACTCCTGGCGCGCGTGCTCCACCCGCTCGCGGAAGCCACGATCGCGCGACATCTGGCGACTCACCTTGTCTACGCTGTGAATCACCGTCGAGTGGTCTCGTCCGCCAAAGGCCTGGCCGATCTCGACCAGCTGCATCTCCAGCAGCTCCCGCGCGAGATACATCGCGATCTGGCGGGGCACCGTAAGCGTTTTGATCCGAGCCTTGGAACGGAGGCCCTCGGGCGTGACGCCCCAGCGACGGGCCACCACTTCCTGGACCTTATTAATGGATGGCATGGCCCGGGGCGGCGCCAGGCCATCTTCGCCCGGACGGATCTTATCCGAGAGCGCCTCGCGGGCGAGCTCGATCGAGACCTCCTTGTGCTTCAAGGAGGCGAACAGCAACAGCTTGATTATACAGCCCTCGAGCTCCCGGACGTTCGAGCGCACGTGCTCGGCAATGAATCGAAGCACGTCGTCGGGGATGGTCAGCTCCAGATGGTCCTGCTCCTGCTTCTTTCGCAGGATGGCGATCCGATGCTCCAGATCGGGTTGGCCGATATCGGCCACCATGCCCCACTCGAACCGGCTCACCAGCCGGGCCTCCAGCCCGGGCAGCTCCTTGGGCGGCCGGTCGGAGGTCAGGACGATCTGCTTGTTGCCCTCGTAGAGCGCGTTGAAGGTGTGAAAGAACTCCTCCTGAGTCATTTCCTTGCCCTCGAGGAAATGCACGTCATCCACCAGGAAGAGGTCCACATCGGTCCGGTACCGCCTTCGAAACTCGGGCATGGTCCGGCTGTGGATGCTCTCAATCACCTCATTGATGAATTGTTCGGCGCCCACGTAGAGCACCCGCGTTTCGGGGTGGCGCTCGATGACGGTGTGGGCGATGGCCTGCATCAGGTGGGTCTTGCCCAAACCGGTGGCGCCGTAAATGAAGAGCGGATTGTACGTCTTGCCCGGCGATTCGGCGGCCGCGTGCGCGGCGGCGGCGGCCAGCTCGTTCGACTTGCCGATGACAAAAGTGTCGAAGGTGTACCGCTCGTTGAGCGGCTGCGTGCTGGGATTGACCTGGGTGTTTGCCGCGGCCGGAGAGGAGGGCGCAACGAAGAAATCCATCTGCGGCCGCTTCTGCCGGTCTTCATTCACCCGGAAGACGACGGAGGTCGGGTGGCCCAGGAGCGGCTCAGCCAGACGGGAGAGCATGGTAGCGTGCTTGGTCTCGTTCCACTCCACGGCAAACTGGTCGGGCGCGCCGATGATCAGCCGACCCTCGTCGAGGGCGATGGCCTCGGTGGGCTCGAGCCACGTGCGAATCGTGTGGTCGGGAAGTTCGCGATGCGCTTCGTCGAGAATGCGCTTCCAAGCGTCTTTGGCGGACAGCTGCATCGGTACTCGAAAACGGAAGGAATTTTTTTCCAGGGCGAGAGATGTTACGGGCGAGGTATAAAAATGTCAATCGGGTCTTGACAGGAGAAATCGGAGGAGATGGAGCGGGCGAACGCAAGGGAAAATCGCAAACATTTCTTTCCACCATTCTCCACGTCTTCAACGTTGTCCACCTCTCCAACTTCCTCCCTGGTCTTCTGCCAGGCTCGGTCCCTTTCTCTCGATGCCGCTCTTTCTCGCCCTCTCCCCTCCGAGCGACCAGTCCCTTTTACTTGACCCCGTCGCACTCCTCCCGCTAAGTTCCACGGCTCATTTTGGAGGGAGACTCGGATGAAGCCGTCGTATCGGCCGCGAAACAAGCGCCGCATCAACAAGCATGGATTTCGCGCCCGGATGGCAACCCGGTGGGGTCGCGCGGTACTGTCCCGCCGCCGCAAGAAGGGCCGTAAACGGCTCACTGTCTCGCTGCCATCGAAGCACGGGGGCTCCTGACGCCATCGGCGCGCCTGCCGCGGGCCAGCCGGCTCGCGCGCGCGTCCGATATTCGCCGCTGCCTCACCCACGGCCGACGTCGCCGCCTCGAGCACCTGGATATGATCTGGATCGACAATTCAACGGGCCAGCCACGGGTGGGACTCCTCGTCCCGAAGTTCCAGTCCTCCGCGGTGGCCCGCAATCGTTTGCGGCGCCGGCTCCGGGAGATCTGGCGGCGGGACCTGCAGAGCCACCATCGCTCGGGCGATCTGGTGATTCGTGCCCGGCGGGAGGCGTATCAGGCAGGCTTCGACCAGCTGCGTTCGCAGTTGCTGGCGTGGCGTGACGCCGCGCCCACCTCCGGATGACCGATGGCGCAGGTAGCGCTGATTCCGCGGCGGGCCGCGGCGGCCGTGATTCGCGGCTACCAGCTGTTTCTCTCTCCGCTGCTCCCCCCGAGCTGTCGGTTTACTCCGTCATGTTCGCAGTACGCGCTGGAGGCGGTCACCCGCCACGGTGCTCTCCGCGGGAGCTGGCTCGCCGCTCGGCGACTCGCGCGTTGCCACCCGTTTCATCCGGGTGGCTTCGATCCCGTTCCCTGATCCGGTGACCTGATCCATGGACCGCCGTACCATCTGGGCGATACTGCTGATGATGGCCATCGCAGTAACTCCGGCGCTCTTCCTGAAGAAGCCGGCGCGAAGCGGGGCAGCGGGGCAGCGAGGCAGCGGGGCAGACACCACGCTGGCCGCCGACAGTGCGAAGGCCTTGCAGCCCGCTCCAGAGCGGATGGCTGTGCCACGGCAGGACAGCGCGGCCACGGCTCGCACTGCCCCGCCGCCCAGCGGCCCTGCCGCCCCGCTTACCGAGACCATCCACGTCACCTCTCCGCTCTACCGCTACGGCGTGAGCACTCGAGGTGCTCGCCTGGTTCAGGCCACCCTGCCTCGCTATCGCTCCATGGCGCCCAGCGACAGCGGGGCCCCTGCTCAAATCCTGCCTGAGGACA
>DATFQK010000507.1:0-10402 GCA_035264345.1 Gemmatimonadales bacterium
TCGGTTGGCTGCCCTGGAGGAGCAGGTGAGGGTATTGGCGGGACAGCAGGGCAGCGGGGCAGCGGGGCAGGAAACAGCCGGGCAGCGAGGCAGCAAGGCAGCGGGGCACCCGACCGCATTTGCTCCTGTTCAAACTGCCGCGCCGCCCCGCGGCCCTGCCGCCCTGCCTTCAACTGCCCCGCCGCCCGCCGCCCCGCCGCCCCCCTTCTTTCATCCGAGCAATGGATCGGCCAACGCGTCCTCCTCGCCGTGGGAGTGGTGGCGCTGATTCTGGCGGCGGGCTACCTGCTGCGGCTCTCGTTCGACCGGGGGTGGATCTCGCCGGTCTTGCGGTGCATCGGTGGAGCCGGCGCAGGGATGATCGTTGGGGCCCTCGGCTGGCGATTTCATCCGCGGTACCGTACCTATGGCGCCGCGCTGATTGGGTGTGGCGCGGCCATCATCTACCTGAGTGTATGGGCCGCTGCCCGGTTGTACGGCGTAGTGCCGCCCTCCACCGGTGTGCTTAGCCTGGCCCTGGTGTCCGTATCTCTCGCCATGATCGCCTACGCCATCGACGTCGAGGCCCTGGGTGCCACGGCCGCGGTCGGCGCCTTCTTCGCTCCGCTCCTGCTGGGGCGGAACAACGCCGATGCCGATCTCCTGCTGCTGTACCTCGCCTGCATGGCCGCGGGACTGGGGTTTGTGGCTGCACGGCGGAGCTGGCGTCTTACAATGTTTGTGGTTGCGCTGAGCTTCTTCGGCGTGGCGTACGCCGGAGCGGCGGACCGCGGCTCGCCCTGGGGAGTCCTGCTCTATGGCGTGCTGGGTGGCCGTGCCGGCATTCACGTTGGATTGCGGGAGCACTGGTGGGAAACCCGCTTTCTCTCTTTCTCCGGCGGCTGGACCTTCGTGGCGGCAGCAAGCAGGCATATGGATCACCCCTGGGCCATCTTTGCCGCCGGGCTAGTGCTTGCGCTGCCAGTCTGGTGGTTCGCCCTGCGCAATGAGCGGATGCTGGCCTTTCCGCTCGGCCCTGGCGCAAAGACTCCCAGTTGGTCGGTGGGTGAATCGCTGTATTTCCTTCTGACGCCCCTTCTCCTGGGCTGGACCATCCATCAACTCGATCCCCACTGGTTCGACACCCATCGGGGAACGGTAGCGCTCCTGGTAGGACTGCCCTACCTGGTCGCAGGGTATCAACGGGTTCGGCCCGCCTTCTCTCTGGTGGGAGCGGCCGCTCTTGGAGTTGCCGCCTGGAATCACTGGACCGGTGTGCCCCGGGTATGGGCGTTGTTGCTGCTGGTTCTCGTCTGGGCCGTCGTAGACCATCCCACTCAGCGGACAGACGGGCGCTGGTATTCGCTGGCGACTCTCTGGGCGGCACTCCAACAGCTCTTCGGCGAGGCCCTGCTCCGAAGGACAGCAACTGACGCGGCATTCGTCGGACCGTGGGCCATAGCACTCTGGGCCACCGCCCTGGTCTCCATGCTCCTTGCGGCTGGCTTGTGGCGCCCAACTGGATTGGCCGGTGCGGCGCCAATCCCGCGACGCGGGCTCTGGGCCCTGGGCGGCGGCCTGATCCTGTTCGGAGTCACCGCGGAGATCCGGAGGTACTTCGAGCTCAAAACGGTTTCCGCGTACACCGCTTCGCTGGCCTCGAGCCTCGCTGTCAGTGCCTGGTGGTTGGTCTTTGCCGCCGCGTTAGTGGGCCTTGGCTTTCGCCATGGTCTCAAGCCGGCCCGGGTTGCCGGGCTCGGCGTGGCCGGGCTGGCGGTGATCAAGGTTCTGGTGTTCGATCTATCGTCTCTCGATGCGCTCTACCGGGTAGGATCGGTGTTCATCCTGGGACTCGTGTTTCTTCTTCTGGCCTATCTCTACCATCGGCAGGGACGCAGCAACGCCCCCCTGCCGAAGGAGACTCCATCGTGAGCGATCTTACCCGCCGCGTCTTCGCCTTGCTGAGCCAGGTAGATGCCATCGCTGCTCCCATCGCTCCCCACTGTGGCCTGGCCGATCGACCGGCCGTTCGACAAGGCCTATCCAGCGTTTCCCGGTGGGACTGACATCAGCGGAGCTGCCAATCTTTGCGGTGTTCCCGGGCTCTTCATGATGAACGGCCTGGGAGAGGCCGGATTGCCGACCAGTCTACAGCTGACCGGGCGCGCGCTGAGGGAAGGCGGGCTGCTCGAGATCGGCATGCAATACCAGCAGCGCACGACATTTCACCGTCTCCGGCCGAATGGGTTGTGACTCTCGCCGAATCGTCGTTATATCTGGGGTTGCCCGTTCATCCGTACAGGAGTCATCGTGACAGTGTCTTACTTGCCGCCGTCGCCCTCTGCTCTAGCCCGCGCTAGCTGGGAAGACATAGAACCATTTTTTGATGAACTGGCGGCGCGTCAACTCGACTCCGACAACATCACCGCGTGGCTCCATGAATGGTCCCGGTTGGAGGAGTTGGTCACCGAGGCCGCGGCCCGGGCCATGATCGCGTATACCATCGACACCAGCCATGGAGACAAGGAGGCCGATCACCTCCGCTTCTCCACCGAAATCCTGCCCCGAATGGAGGAACGGAGCGTCGAGCTGGCCCGGAAGCTTTTGGCCACTGGCTTCAGCACGCCCGATCTCACCACCACACTGGCCCGCTTCCGAACGCAGATAGAAATTTTCCGGGAAGAGAACGTTCCCATCTTTGCCGAGCTGGAGGAGCACAGCGCCCGCTATCAGCGGATCACCGGATCGATGACCGCCGAGTGGGAGGGTGTGGAGCGCCCGCTGCCCCAGCTTCAACCGTTTCTGAAGAGTCCGGACCGGGCGGTCCGGGAGCGAGCCTACCGGGCGGCAAGCGCACCTTACATCGAAAGTCGCGGCCAACTGGCCGCTCTGTTCGATCAGATGTATCAGCTCAGAACCGGGGCCGCCCACAACGCCGGTTTCGATAATTTTCGAGACTACATCTTTCCCGCAAAGTTCCGCTTCGATTACACCCCCGACGACTGCGAGAAGTTTCACGCGGCCATCGAGCAAACCGCGGCCCCCGCGGTGCAAAGGGTCTTGGAACATCGGCGGCAGCGCCTGGAGCTGGACGTCCTTCGGCCCTGGGATCTCGCGGTCGACCCCTATCGCCGCAATCCTCTGCGCCCGTTCTCCGATGCTTCAGATTTGGTGGGCAAGGCCAAGCAGGTCTTTGACCGGGTGCATCCCGCACTGGGCCGAGAGTTTCAGACCATGATCGACGAGGGTCTGCTGGACCTCGAGAGTCGCAAGGGCAAGGCGCCGGGTGGCTACTGCGAAACGCTCCACTTCAACGGCCGGCCCTTCATCTTCATGAATGCGGTCGGTCTGGTGGATGACGTGATGACCCTGCTGCACGAGGCGGGACACGCGTTTCACGCCTTTGCCTCTCATCCGCTGCCGCTCATCTGGCAGCGGCATCCTGGCTCCGAGGCCGCGGAGCTCGCGTCAATGTCCATGGAGTTCCTGGCCTCACCTCATCTAGCGCAGCCGGTGGGATACTTCGATGCGGCCGAGGCCCGAAGCGCCTGGCTGGAGCACCTGGAGGACGTGCTGCTGAGTCTGGTACACATCGCCTCGGTGGATGCCTTCCAGACCTGGATCTATACCAGTGGTCAGGGCGGTGACGCCCGGGCCAGAGATGACGCCTGGCTCCGGATCCGCCAGCGCTTCGAGCGCGGAGTGGACTGGTCTGGACTGGAGCAGGAGCGGGTAGCCCGCTGGTATCGGCAGCTGCACATCTTCATGTACCCGTTCTACTACATCGAGTACGGTATTGCCCAGATCGGAGCACTCCAGGTCTGGCGCAACAGTCTGAATAATCCCGCCAAGGCGGTGGCCCGGTATCGCGAGGCGCTGGCGCTGGGCGCCACCCGCAACCTGCCCGAGATCTATAGTGCCGCTGGCGCCCGGCTCACCTTTGACGTCGGCGAAATCGCGCCGCTGGTCGAGCTGGTCGAGAGTCAGATCGAACGGGCCCGGGCGGAGCTCCCTCGGAGTTGATTCCGGAGCGCCGGGAGGCAAAATTGCCCTGGTTCCACCCGTTACAGACCGGTAGCCGCGTACCCTCTGGGGAGATACTGGATGGCCAAAGAAGAAGGAATCGAGATGGAGGGCGTGGTCACCGAGGTGTTACCCGACCGAAACTATCGGGTGATGCTGGAAAACGGCCACGAAATTCTGGCCTACGCGGCGGGAAAGATGAGCAAGTTCAAGATTCGGGTGTTGGAGGGCGATCGGGTCAGCGTGGTGCTGTCACCCTATGATCTGACTCGCGGTCGGGTGATTTATCGACACAAATGAGAGTCTAGGGTCGAGGGTCTAGGGCCTCAACTCTCCAGCCTCTAGACCCTAGACAACAAAAAAGGGCCGCTCTCTCGAGCGACCCTTTTGGTTTAGACGGCCGTTACTTCACCTTGGTTACGTTCTCGGCGGCGGGGCCCTTCGCACCCTGCACGATGTCGAACTCAACCCGGTCGCCCTCGGAAAGGCTGCGGAAGCCTTCCGCCTTGATGGCGGTGTGGTGGACGAAACAATCCTTGTCCCCATTCTCCGGGGTGATAAAACCAAAACCCTTCGCGTCATTGAACCACTTCACCGTGCCGATGGTGCGAGCCATTGAGACAACTCCATGTTTATTTGACTGCGTCGGCTCCGGGACGTCCGGAATGCCGAGTTTTTATGATCGCAGGCCTGTCCTGCGTCATAAAAAATGAAAAGACCCGAGGGCGATGTCCCGGGTCTTGAACGCCATTCGAAAAAGATTCCGATCGGTCAGACCTGCAACTGGGTACTAATCGCGGGGACAAATCTGTATAACCCGCGTCGTTAGTCAAGGGGGGATCCCCGAAACCATCGGGCTGCGGCGCGGGCCCAGTCGGCTACCGGCTCTCGCCCGGGCGCTCCGGCGGCCTGGTTTACTGCCTGGAGAAACTCGGCCGCTGACGGATAGCGCTCGCTCACGTCTGCCCGGAGCGCCCGGTCGAGCACCCGCTCGAGCGCCTCGCTCACATCGTCCCGCTGTCCCCTGGAGGTGGGGAACTGATTGGTCGTTTGTTTGGCCAGCACCTGCTCCGTCGTCAGTCCGGGGAAGGGAGGTGTGCCCAGCAGAGCGTAATAGGCCACCGCGGCGAGACTGTACAGATCGGATCGCTGGTCCACGCGTTCTCCCAGCAGCTGCTCCGGGCTGGCGAACTGCGGTGTGCCGCTCTGGCTGGTGGCACCCCCGTACTTTCCCCGGAGCGCCAGCGCCAATCCGAAGTCGGTGATCTGCAGGCTGCCGGTCTGATCGATCAGCATGTTTTCCGGCTTGATGTCGCGGTGCACCAGGCCCGAGCCGTGGGCGTGGGCCAGAGCCGAGAGCGCCTCCCGCAGCAGGCGAAGCACCCTGTCGAGCGGTAGAGGGCCCTCTCGCTCCACCAGCTGGGCCAGACTGGGCCCGTTGATCAGCTCCATGGTGTACCAGAGCAGGCCCGACCGTCCGCCGATATCGAAGATGTTGACGATGTTCGGGTGACTGAGGCCGGCAGCCAGCTGGGCCTCGCGCCGGAAACGCTCCACGACCTCGGCGTCTCGAGTGAGCAGCGGCTGCAGCACCTTGAGCGCCACTTCGCGCTCCAGACTGAGGTCACGTACCCGGTACACCCGTCCGAAGCCGCCGGTGCCAAGCAGGCTGAGCAGCTCGTAATCGTCGCCCAGCGCCCGGCGGAGCCGTTTCTCCCAACGGGCATTGTCTTCCGCGTCGGCCGGGGACCCTGGCGCTACCGCCACAGCTGGAGTCTCAAAGGTCCCGGCGTCCGAGGCGAAATCCTCCAGCATCTCCGCCGCGGTCAGATACCGATCGTCCTGGGCCGGCTGCAGTGAGCGCAGGATGATCCGCTCAATCGCCCTGGTGCACGCAGGCCGGAGCTCGGTAGGCCGGCGAAGTTGCCGCGGATCGAGAGCCGGTTCCTGCCCGGTGACTGCGACGTAGAGCAGGGCTCCGGCCGTATACACGTCGCTGGTGGCGTCGCCCGGAGCGCCGTCGCGCACCTCCGGGGCCATGTAGGCCTGCGACGTGGGCACCGTGCCGGGCGGGATCGCGGGAAGGGCATAGCTGCAGTAGCGTAGGTCAGTGATCGTGGCGCGACCCGCGGTGCTCAACAGCACCGAAGGCGGGACGATCCGCCGTACGATGATGCCGTAGCCGTGGGCATGCTCCAGCGCGCCCAGGATGTCGCGGGCCAGTGTGTGCACCATGGGAATCGGACGTGGCCCCCGGTGCAGCGCCTGTTGCAGTCCCTCTCCCTCTATCCAGTTGCCCACCCGGAATGCCAGCTCGCCGATGATCCCGGCGTCGTACACGTGCCTGATCGCCGGGTGATCCAGCCGGCTGAGCGCCTCGGCTTCCCGCAGAAACCACGCGCGTATGGCGGGATCTTCGTAGAAGTTGACCCTGAGGCTGACCCGCCGCTTGAGGATCAGGTCATGGGCCTCGAAGAGAACCTGCTCGGGGGTAGCGGCGACGGTGCGTTCCAGGCGATAGCGGTGCCCCAGGGTCTCCTGGGTCCGCTGGAAATAGCGGTAGGGCTCAGTGGTGGTCAGCGCAAAAGTCCGCGGCGGCGCTCGACCCTGACCTCGCGGCCGCACACCGCCTGGTTACACCAGCGGCGGCTCTGATTGGGGGAATCGTCGGTAAAGAAAAGCGAGCACCCTTCGCCCGCGCATCGGCGCACGAAGATCAAGGGCTCAGCCAGGGTGGCCGCCGCCGATTGGGCAATCGCGGAGAGGAGGGGAGGACGCCGGGTGGGGGCAAACCGGAGCTTCCAGGCCCCGCCGGTCCGGATCAACTGATGGTGACCCGGCTCACGGGCCAGCTGCTGGTTGATGGCTGCAACAGCGCCAGCGGGAGGCTGGAGGCCGAGATCGAGGGCCTCGGCCAGTGCGGTAAGACGTTGGCGGAGGCCGAGCGCTTCCTCCAGCAGAGGCTGCTCATGGCTGGAGTGCAAACTCTGCGCGTGGGCCCATCGGGCAATGGCTGCATCGTCCGGCAGCAAGTCCGGCGGGACCGGGGTTCGGCCGCGCGCGGTGTTGACGAAATCAAGCCAGATGGCGTCACCCAGCAGGGTGAACTCGGATTGAGTGGTGATGGCTAGCTCTCCGCGACTTCCACGGTATTCCTGCCGCCCCGCTTTGCCCGGTACAAAGCATTGTCGGCTGCGGCAAGCACGCTGCTCACGGTCGTACCGTGCTGGGGTGATTCGGCAATTCCCATGCTCAGGGTACAGCTGCCGAACTCGGGATTGGTTTTCTCGATCTCCCGGAGACTGGCCTGCACCCGGGCAACGAAGACTCGCGCCTCCGCCGGCTTGGTCATCGGGAGGATGACGAGAAACTCGTCTCCACCCAGCCGTCCCACCACATCCAGGGCCCGGCACTGTTTCCGCAGCACCTGACCCACCTGGACCAGCAGCCGGTCGCCGGCAGCGTGGCCCATGGTGTCGTTCACCACTTTGAAGCGGTCCAGATCGAGCAGCAGAACACTGGTGTGGAGTTGATGCCGCAGGCTCCGCGCAATCTCGGCCGCAAGCCGGTCTTCCAGCGCCCGCCGGTTACACAGTCCGGTCAGCTCGTCGGTGGTAGCGGCGCTGTGCAGCTGTTCGACCAGCTCGGAGTTCTTGAGGGCAATGGCGGCGGCAAAGGACAGCGTGGCGGCCAGCTCCGACTCGGCTCGGCCGTAGAGCTTATCGCTGATTCTGGAGCCCAGCACCAGCACCGCCATCCTTTCGGCGCCGGCATCCAGCGGCACCACCAGCTCGGCTCCCGGTCCTACCAGCTCGCTGATCGAGACATCGTCCCCCCCGATCGCGCTGCTTCCGGGGGGAAGCGCCAGGTCGAGGGCGCCTCGTTCGATCGGGCCGGGCCGAAGGCGGTCGTTCAGCGAGCGAAAGACGCGGGGCACATAGGTCTCCCCCTCCGGCCGGTACAGGCAGGCCCACCAGGCGAAGAAAACTTCGGCCATGAAGTCCAGAATCAGCTGCTCGGTCTCTTCGGTCGAATGCACCGACGAGAGCAGCCGGGCGACCTGCCTCAGGGCCCGGAGCTGGAACACGGCGTCGTCCAGGGCGGCCTGCCGCTCGAGCAGGATGCTGCGCAGCTCGATCACCACACTCAGTCCCAGAGCCAGCGGCATGGCCACCGAGCGCATCTCTTCCGCGACCAGTGGGTCGGCGTGGATGGCTACTTCGGTTTCGCCGCTGGCCAGTCGGGCGACCTCCACCGTATCGTCGAACCCGACCGATGGTCCCACCCGGACCGCCGATTGGGTCGGCGAGGTAATGCTGAGCCAGATCCGCTCGCTCTGAAATCGGCGTACCAGAGCCACCCGGCAGCGCTCGAAGAGCTCTCCTTCGATTCGGGAGAGCCGGCAGGCTGCTGCAAAGGCGCTGGGTAGATTGGCGATGGATGGGTAAGGGCTGGAACCCATGGTTCCTAATGTACCAGCACCACTTCCTTCGGGGGAGCCGCTAGAGAGGCTTGTGCCGCCGCCACTCACCCGCTACATTCATTCCAACGACTTGTACGACATAGCCCTTTGGGGCCCCAGGGATTTAGGCTTTGCAGCCTGGGTGATCAAAACTGCTAAAGCTCCTGTCCCGGCAAGCACCCCTCTGCCGGGATTTGTGTTTATATCCGTGCCGAAAATTCAGCGCCTGAGAGCAGCGGCTACCGCTGTGTCGGGCGGTAGCGCGCCGTTGATCTGCACCAGTCCCACCGCCTCCCGCCAGTTAGCCTTTCCTCCCCATAAGGTCACGAACTGAGCGCTCTGAGCGTCTTCGTCCGCCTTCACAGCGTGACGGCCGGACACGACCGAGTCGGTGGCCTTCTGAACGTGTCCACCCAGGATCAGGTCCAGCTTGGCTTCATGCCCCAGCAGGTTGCGGTCGGCGTCGGTGCTCTGGTGAGTGATGGCCACGATCACATCCGCGGAATCGGCGACCAGCGTCTGAATGGTCCGGTGGGCCGCGCTGTCTGGATTGGTACACCGCACGCCCTCGGGATAGGCGCCCTGCAGGGTCACCCCGAACAGTCCCACCTTGTGGCCTGAAACGCGAAGCGTGTCCCAGGGAACCACCTTGGGCAACGGCGTTCCGTCAGGCCGGGTGCAGTTGCTCGAGATCCAGGTGAACTGGGACTGGGCCACAAGCTGGACCAGGGCGTCCGGGCCGAGGTTCAGCTCATGCTCCCCAAGGGTGGCAAAATCCAGCTTGGCCACGTTGAGCAGCTCCACCATCCGCTTTGCATCGGAGCCCAGCCCGTTGCCGGCCAGGACAAAAAGGATGGGACCCTGATCGGCCAGCCGATGCCGTACCGTGGCCACCCGCGCCAGACCTCCCAATCCATTGGGCAGCGTATCCGGCGTCTGCACGTCGTTGATGGAGAGAAAGCGAACCGGGTCGAGCGGGATCGGCGGCGGCGCGCCGCTGTAGCAGCTGAGGATGAGCAACAGCACCAGCAGCGCGAGGTACTTCACAGATCTACCTCCCGCTGGCGCAGGCTGCGAACCAGGTCGGCGCTCATGAGCCGGAGCTCCGACATCATTTCCCGCTGGGGCCAGTCGGTTCGCGAAGTCAGGATCTCCAGCATAGACCGGTACCACCAGATGGTCTGCTCCGATCCGGCGCGAGAAACCGTGCGGAGATATTCCACGCCCAGTCGCCGGAGCGCGGTCATGGTCGACCCGCAGACATGGATCTCATCGGCCACGCAGATGTCCAGTGCCCTGGGCTCGGCGATCGCCAGCTGGGTCAGGTACTCCTGCTTTCGCGCCTGCCATGCCCGCTCGCCGCCGCGACGGTCAAACTTCGGTTCCAGCGCATCCCTGGCCACGGCCAGGACAACAGGCCCGAACTTGTCTACGATCTTTCGCTCCAGCTCCGGCCGCTTGTCGGGGAGAGTTTCCTCCAGCACATGGTGGAGGATTCCGGCGACGATGGTGATCTGATCGCAGTCGTAGCGAGCCAGAATGATGGCGACGTTGGCTGGATGGGCCAGATAGTCCATCCCCGCGCCGACCGGCGCCATGGCACCATGATATTTGGCGGCAAAGGCAAACGCGTGATTGATGCGGTCGGAGTAACCGTTCATGCTTTACAGGTCGGGAAGGACGGGAAAGACGGGAAGGGCGGGAAAGTATGAGGGGAAGGTCGGAAGGGGAGAAAGGCCAATCTGCCTAGCTCCCTTGCTGCGTACCCTCCCGTCTTTCCCGTCCTTCCCGTCTTTCCCGTCATTATTTAAGACCAAGAAGCTTATGCGTCTGCAGGCTGAGCCGCCAGCGCGGGTGGGCCAGGCAATAGCGAAGCGCCGCGGCGGTGTTGGCCTCCCGGTCCGGCCCATCCATGGGCTGGAGATAAAAGTGCTTGAA
>DATFQK010000508.1:0-9973 GCA_035264345.1 Gemmatimonadales bacterium
GGGCCCGCTCGAACAGGCTAAGGAAAGAGGCCTGATTGAGATGACCAAAGGCATCGCATTCGTCGGGATAGACGACGAGATCGATCTCGGGTAGCGGCACCCGTCAAAGATGGGACAGTGGGAAGGGGTGGGAAAGGCGGGGGCCTCGCCGCACATAGTATCTTGGTGAAGATCGATGCTCTAACTAGCGATTTGTCTCTTGTCCCCGACTTCGACGCACACTATGAAGCCACCCACCGACTACATCCGTCACGCCGCCCGGCTCGCTCGCAAGCTCCAGATGGACAGCGCCCTGGGCGGTACCCCTCAGCCGGACGCGGAGTTCTACAAGACACTCTCCAAGGCGTTCGATGAGATTGCCGCAGGTCTCGAGATGGTGGCCCGCCCCGATTGAATGCGGTTGCGCCGGGGTTGGGCTCGCAGCCACCTTTCGGGGTGAACGTCCAGGTGGGTCCTCAATCTCAGGCGGATCGAGTTCGGCTGGTCCAGACCCAGGCCGAACTGGAAAGCCTTCTGCAGCAACTCAGGCAGGAGCCGCTCCTGGCTGTGGACACCGAAGCCGCGAGCTTTCATCGGTTTCGCGACCGGGTCTACCTCCTGCAGCTGTCATCCCGCCAGCAAACGGCCATCGTCGATCCTCTAGCGGTATCGAACCTGGACTCATTCGGTGCGGTGCTGGCCGATCCTGCCGTCGAAATCGTTTTCCACGACGCCGATTACGACCTCAGATTGCTGGGCCAGGAGTACGGCTTTCGTGCCACCAATCTGTTCGACACCCGCATTGCCGCTCAACTGCTGAATGAGCCGGGAGTAGGCCTCGCTGCATTGCTGGAGAAGTATCTCGGAGTGCGGCTGGACAAGCGGTACCAACGGGCTGACTGGTCGGCTCGGCCCCTCACCCGTGAAATGCTGGACTATGCCGCCTCCGATACCCGGCACCTTCCACTGCTGCGTGACATACTCCGCTCGCAGCTCAGCGAGCGAGGCAGGCTCGAGTGGGCCGAAGAAGAGTTCGCCCTACTCAGCACCAACCCACGAACCCCTGCGGAGCCTGACGAGCCCGGCTATCTCCGGCTCAAGGGAGCTAAAGCTCTCAAGGGAAGGGCGTTGGCCGTGCTGCGCGAGCTGCACCAATGGCGGGAAAACGAGGCGCGCCAGACCGACAGGGCAGCGTTTCGGATCCTGAACAACGAGCCGATGCTGGAGATGGCAAAGTCGCCGCCCCGCGACCTCGATGAGCTGAAGGCGATAAGAGGTGTTGGAGTAGAACAGGCAGCGCGCCGCGGGCGGGAGATCTTGGCCGCGGTCGAGAGAGGGCTCAGCGTTCCCGACCGGGAGCTTCCTCGACTGGAGCGGCCCCGCCGGCCGCCTCCGGACGCCGCATTCGACGCACGGCTGGAGCGATTGAAAAATGTTCGGAATACACTGGCCGCGAGCTACGACCTGGCATCCGGGATCCTCTGCCCTAACGGAACGCTGGAAGCAATCGCCCGACTAAATCCCACCACTCTCGAGCAGATGGTAGAGATTGGGGAGTTGCGCCGCTGGCAATGGAAAGAATTCGGGAGTAGCCTGCTTGCGGCCCTGAAACAGCCCGCGGCGTAGGAGGAGGGTCGAGCCTGCTTAGATCAAAATCCCAGGAAGGTTCGCACCCTGGGGTCCATCTTTTCCGGCGTCCAGTAGGGCTCCCAGACCAGCTCCACATCCACCGACCGAACTCCCTCCATGTCGCCAACGACGCGCTTTACGTCGGCGATGATCTCCGCGCCGGCTGGGCAGCCAGGTGAGGTGAGCGTCATTTCCACCCGTACATCCCCGGCATCATTGATCTCCACCTCATACACCAGACCGATGTCGATGATGTTGAGGTTCAGCTCCGGATCCTTGACTGCCCGGATGGCCTTTCGGATGGCTTCGACGGTCGGCATAGGCATAAGGGAAAGATAACCGCGAGGCTCAACAGTTGGCGACGAGCTCTTGCTGACAGCCGTGAGGGACCAGTCGAATAGCGGCGTCCGACAATTCCACCCGAACACTGCGTAATCGGTGCATCGAGTCGCGCACCCTGGGGTCGAAAGTCCGGTTAGTCAGAAAAACCAGAAACAGATCACGGGCGGGATCGATCCAGAGCTCGGTACCGGTGAAGCCGGTATGCCCGTAGGCAGCATCGCTGATCAAGGTTCCGAACAGACTCGGCTCGTCCGGGTTCTGTTCCGGAGTGTCCCATCCGAGCAAACGGGGACCACTGTTCGGGCCCCGGGTCAGGAACCGGCGAACAGTGGCCGCGCTTACCCATTGCCCGTCCGGGCCGCTACCGGAGCGCAGCCACACCTGGGCATACCGCGCCAGGTCCAGACCGGTCGAGAAGATCCCGGCGTGACCCGCGGCGCCTCCCAGAACGGCCGCGTTGGGATCGTTGACCTGCCCCTGTACCGGTTGGCCCCGCCACACCGCACTGGGCATGGTGCGGCGTCGCAGCACGGCCGATGGATGATACGTGGTCTGCTGCAGGCCGAGCGGCTCGAACACCTCCCGGGCCACGAAGCGATCCAGGGACATGCCCGACACCGCCTCCACCAGAAGCCCCAGGAAAATAGCGTTCAGATCGCTGTAAACCGGGAGCTCGCCGGGCCGGCGGATGGGCCCCTCGCCGTACAAGCGATCGATCGCCTGGGCGCGAGACCGGGCTTGCTTGAACAGAGGGGCGTAGCTCCGGAGCCCGCTGGTGTGGTCCAGGAGCATCCGCACGGTCACCTGATCCTTGGAGCCCCCCGCGAAGCGAGGGAGGTACCGGCGTACTGGAGCATCGAGATTGACATGGCCTGCGTCCACCAGCCGCATGACAGCACTGGCGGTGCCCATCACCTTGGAAATGGATGCGATGTCCCAGAGCGTAGAGTCAGGAGACGGAACTAGAGACCTGGGGCTCCACGTGAAGTGCCCGTACCCACGGGCGTAGAGGATCGAGTCGCTCCGCCCGATGACCACGACGGCACCTGGGTATACCCCAGACCCGATGCCTTGTTCGACTGCCTGGTCGATCTCGGCGAACGACTGAGCCTGGACAG
The DNA here is from genome assembly GCA_035264345.1 of Gemmatimonadales bacterium. Lineage (GTDB taxonomy): Bacteria > Gemmatimonadota > Gemmatimonadetes > Gemmatimonadales > GWC2-71-9 > CAVVWJ01. Next base: position 3,069 of record DATFQK010000508.1, read on the forward strand.
GTATTGCACTCGCCGGAAGCAAGACCGCAGTCAGAATGGCGACACCACGTCTCACGGGGACCCCCCGCTGTCACGCACCGGGCCGGGGGGAAGCTGGTAGAGCACCTGCACCGTGCGGCGGTCACGATCCGACAAGTTCCCGGTCTGGGTAGCGGGAAACATCACGTCATTCGTGTCAGGAGAGTGCGGAAGCCCGATGGCGTGCCCGACTTCGTGCACTGCTACGGTGAGCAAGGCCGGATCGGGCAGGGGAATTCCGGTATTAGTGCGTAGAGCCAGCAGGATAGCGGCTTTCCGCACCCGCCCTGCCTGGTCCCAGGTCAGGTCGGTTTGGCCGGCCCGGTCGAAGTCGAAGTGATCGATCCAGTGAACCAGGATATCGGCGGCCAGCGTATCTGCCGTGGGAGCAAAGAGCACCCCGGCTCCAGCACCCTCCCACTTGTCGATGGCCTCGCGCACATATCCGGCCATGCGCGGCTGATATGCGGCCGGACCACCCTCGACAATGGCGACCCTGAGCGGAGTGCCGCTCCGGTCGGGCCACCGCCGGATCACCGAGTCGGTGCTGCTGATCAGGGAATCCAGGTAGGTCAGACCGGCCGAGCGACTGAGCTGCTGCCGGGCAGCCAACCTCGCCAGTCGATCTATCGTCGGGGTGCTGGGGGCGAAGGCTGGTGCCGGACTGGCCGGGGTGGCGCCGGTGGAACTTTCAGAGTGGGGGCTGGAACGAAGCGTAACGGTCGCAGACCGGGTATCGCTCGGTCCCTGCACGACGGTCTGCTTCCGGTTGCCCAGGGCGTGGGACAGCCGGTCCGCCACAACCATGGCAAACAGCCCGAGTGTGATCAGGGGGAGGACCGCACGCCTCATATGCCTCCAGAACAGGAGCCGGCGGGACTACAAGGCCCATGATAAGAAGGGGAAACCCCTTCGGATCGGTCCGGCAGAGCTACTGATGGTTTAACGATGTGTGGTTGAGGGACGCTCTGATGCAAGTTCCGAGCGCGCCGGCTACCGCTTGGCCTCCAGCCAGTTGGGCCCGACTCCGATGTCGACCACCAGCGGAACTCTGAGCTGAACAACGTTTTCCATATGTTCCCGGACCAGCTGAGTCATGGTCTCGACTTCATCCGGGGGCACCTCGAACACCAGTTCGTCATGGACCTGCAACAACATGCGTCCCGCCAGGCCCCGTTCCCGGATGGCGCGGTGGATTCCCACCATGGCCAGCTTGATCAGGTCCGCAGCCGAGCCCTGGAGAGGAGAGTTCTGGGCGTTGCGCTCACCGTACGAGCGCAGGCTGAAGTTCCGCTCCTTGATCTCCGGAATGTACCGGCGGCGCTTGAAGAGTGTCTCCACATAACCCTGCTGCCGGGCAAGCTCGATCTGCCGGTCCAGAAATGACCGGACCCCGGAGAAACGCTCGAAGTACCGAGCGATAAATCCTCGGGCATCTTCCAACGAGATCCCGAGCTGCCGGCTTAGGGCGAAAGCGCCCTGGCCGTAGATGGTGGCGAAGTTGATGGTCTTGGCCCGGGCTCGCATATCCCCACTGACCTGGTCAGGCTCGACATTGAAGATCAAGGCAGCCGTCTGGCGGTGAATGTCGCCTCCCTGGCGAAAGGCCTCGATGAACGCGGTATCGCCGGAGAGGTGGGCCATGATGCGAAGCTCGATTTGCGAGTAGTCCGCCACCAGGAAGACCCACCCCTCCCGGGGGACAAAGCCCGCGCGTATGGCTTCCCCCCGGAGGGTGCGCACCGGGATGTTCTGCAGATTAGGCTCGGCCGAGCTCAGCCGGCCGGTGGCGGCGCCCGCCTGATTGAAGCTGGTGTGGATCCGGCCGGTATTCCGATTGATTCGGGTGGGCAGGGTGTCGATGTACGTGTTCTTCAGCTTCTGAAGCTCGCGGTACTCCAGGATAAGCCGGGGAAGCTCGTGCCCCATGGCCGCAAGCTGTTCCAGGACGTCGGCATCAGTGGAGGGTCCGGTCTTGGTTTTCTTCAAGACCGGCAGCTGCAGACGCTCGAACAGCACACTGGCCAGCTGGCGTGGCGAGTTGAGGTTGACCTCGGTTTCGGCCGCCCGCGCAATCTCCTGCTCCAGCCGGCGCAGGTCACCGGCGAGCTCCTCGCCCAGCTTTCTGAACAGCGCCAGGTCGATGGTGATGCCCTCCCATTCCATATCGACCAGCACCTCGAGCAGCGGCAACTCGATATTGTGCAGCAGCGGCTCCAGGGCAGTCTCCTGTAGCATCGGCTGGAAGAAGCGGTGGAGCGAAAGCACGGTGGCACTGTCGGTACCGCAGTAATTAGCGGCCTGGGGAATGGCCACCTCGGCAAAGGGGATTTCGGATTTCCCTTTGCCCGTAAGATCCGGATACGTCTGCAGGGTTCGACCCAGGTGCTCGAGACAGAGAGTATCGATGGTATGGGAACGGCGACCGGGATCGAGCACGAAGCTCGCCAGCATAGAGTCGTAGACCACTCCCGCCAGCTCCACGCCAGCCGCCCGCAAGACCTGCCAGTCGTACTTGATATCATGACCCGCTTTGGGCACAGACGAATCGGTCAGCAGAGCGAACAATGGAGCCGCCGCAAAATCAGTCAGCGGAGGAAGATTTCGGATTGCATCCGGCGCAGCGAGCTCGCCTCCGGCGGCCCGATGCCCGAAGGGCAGATACCAGACCTCCTCTGGGCTGGCGGCCAGCGAGAGGCCGACGATCTCGGCATCGTGAGGCTCCCGGCCACCGGCTTCGACATCGACTCCTACGAGAGATGCCGTGCGCAGACGCTCAACCAGGGCTGGGAGATCGTCGGGATTGTCCACGATGTTGACGGAGGGAGCCGACGGGCTGGAAAGATCGGATAGACTGAGCCACGAGTCGGCCGAGAGATCGACCTCACCGGCCTTCCCGTTCTCGGTTTCGGCTGTGTCGCCGACACCGGCTTCCTGTGGCACCGCGGAATCGGTCAACCGCCGAACCAAGGTGTAAAACTCGAGCTCGGTGAGCATCCGGATGACGGCCTCGCGGTCCGGCTCGCGCAGCACGAAGTCGCTCACGTCCAGCTCGACCGGAACGTCGCGCTTGATGGTCACCAGCTCGCGGGAGAGTCGGGCGTTCTCCGCCTGGGTCAGGAGGGCTTCCCGCGGCCGCTTGGCGGTGACTTCACCGGCTCGGGCCAGTATGGTCTCCAGATCGCCGAACTCCGCCAGGAGCTTCTGGGCACCCTTTTCACCGATCCCCTTCACGCCTGGAATGTTGTCGGACGAATCGCCGACCAGAGCCAGGAAGTCCACGACCTGGCGGGGCGGCACACCCAGTCGGTCAGCGGCATTGGATTCATCCACCCAAACCTCGTCCACTGCCGCAGGCCCGCCCCGGCCGGGGTTCAGCAGGGCAACGCCTGGCCCGACCAGCTGATAGAAATCTTTGTCTCCGGAGACGATGACGGCCTGAATCCCCCGCTCCGACGCGGCCTGGGCCAGCGTTCCAATCACGTCATCGGCCTCATAGCCCCGGATGGCCACGAGCGGAATGCCGAAGGCCTCGAGCAGGTCACAGATCCGCTCGACCGAGCGATTGAAGTCCGCCTGCAGCTCCTGATCCAGCTTTTCGCGAGTGGACTTGTAATCGGCGTAGCGCTGTTCCCGAAAGGAGGTGCCGGCATCGTTGATCCAGGCGACGTAATCGGGACGATACTTCTCGCGCAGGCGGAGCAGGAAATTCACCACGCCCCAGGCCGCCGATGTGTTTTCCCCCTTGGCAGTCCGAAGCGGCCGGGAGATCATCGCGTAAAACGCGCGATAAATGAGGGCGTAGCCGTCGATCAGGAAGAGCTGCGGGGGCTGGTGATTGGGGGACATGCAGGAAAATAAGCCCGGGCGGTCGGCGCTCAGGTCTGCCGTCGTACGCGGTTCAAGGTCCGCTCGTATTCCGACCGGGAACCCGCAGTCAGTCTCAGCCGGCCAAAGCCGGTATCATCTTCGAAGTAGAGCGCCAGCCGATAGTTGAGGTAAGTCCAGCGGACGATTCGCCCGGCTTGGCCCGGCGTACTTTCGATACTCTCATCGGGCGCTCCCAGGTTGATGAAAACTTCGCCGCGATCGGTGCGCCAGCCGGGAACGCCTTCGTCGTTGAACCGCGTGTTCGCGGTGCTGATGCGGCCGAAGTACTGATTTAAAGCCTCGTTCTCCGGGGTGGCCGGATTGGGATCGGTCTCGGCGTAGAACTGGCGCCACAGGCTGGAGCGCTGGGAGGCCGGCGCCTTCCGCATGGCGTTGACCCGCGCCTCCTGGCCAAAGAAGCGCAGCAGATCCAGCATTTCATCGAAGTTGGTAATCACCCAGGCCTGCGAGAACGACACCAGGGCCGAGACCGTGCGCTGCTGCGATTTACTGCCGACCGCGAGCTTCAACTCTCCGAGTGAGATGCTGTCCGGAGCCAGGCGGATCACCTGGCTCTCGACCGGCCGTCCGCCTCGAAATCTCAGTGAATCGGTATAGATGACCTCCTGCTGTTCATCGAGCACCTCGAACGGAACGGTGGTCGGACCGGGAAAGTCGTAACCTTCGATGTACGCCAGGAGCGTGTCGGAGCCATAGCCTACGGCGCCGCGTGAGTTGAGCACTACCGACAGAGGATCGGCCCGGGTGGCTCGCCCAGTGGCCTGGTAGGTCAGGATGGGAGCGGATGTGGTGCCCGCCGGAAAGGCGGGGGCGTCATACCGGCCCTGGGCTCGGCTCTCCGCGGTGGAGCTGGCGTCGCGCACCGTGACCGTGACATTGTAAGCGCCGGGCGTCAGCCGGAGCACCTGCTGAAACAGCACGCTCTCGTCTGCTCGCATCGTTTCCTGAAAGGTTGGAACCCGCACGATTTCATCCCGGGTCAGCTCGACCGCGCGAATGCCAGGTCGCTGAAACGAAATGCTGACTCGGTATCGCGCCACGAACAGATTGCGATCACGCTGAAAAGCCAGGGCGCGATTTTCCAGGGAAAGACCGAGGAGAGTGATGACCGAATCACCGGGACCGGCCGCAAATGCCACGGTTCCGATGAAGGGAAGGGGTTCGCCGGCGGCCAGACGACCGAGCCGCTGATAAAACGCCGGGGCGTTCACCACCTGGCTCAGCTGGTCTGCGGGCGCAGGGGCTTCCTTGCTGCCAACTCTTTTCCAGCTGCCGCAGCCGATCGCGGTTGCGCCGAGCAGCACTGTGGTTACCAACCAGCGCATGAATTCTCCCAGGTGAGCCGCAACAAACCGCCGACCATGCAGGATGGCGAAGGTTAGTGACGCGGCAGGAGAGGCGTCAAGCACAAGGATCGAAGCATTCAACTTGCTGTGTCTTGCGGAATTAACTAGCTTGGCCACTCCATGAACGGCGACACGCTGACCGGCCGGACCATCGCGGGCTACCACCTGACCAAGTATGTCGGTGAGGGTGGAACCGCCACGGTTTACCGCGCGGAACACCCCGAGCGAGGCATGGCAGCCGTAAAGATTTTGCGCTCGCGCCTGGCCCAGGACCCCGTGGCAGTGAAGCGATTCCTTCGGGAAGCAGATTATGGTGTGCGTGTCAGTCACCCGAATATCGTCCGGACCTACGACTACGGACAGGCCGACGGTCTGCATTATCTCGCCTTGGAATGGGCAGACGGCGAGCCACTGGCCGAGTTCGTCAACCGCTCGGGGCCACTGGCGCCGGCGCTGGTGGCGAAGATCGTAGAGCAGATTGGGGCCGCTCTGACGGCGGCTCACCGGGCCGGGATCATTCATCGCGATCTCAAGCCGGCCAACATCATGTACGATCCGGCGCAGCAAACCGCCAAGCTCCTCGACTTCGGCATCGCTCGGGATTCCGAGCTCAGCCCCGAAGAGAGACTGACCCGGGCCGGCTTCTTTGTAGGAACCCTGCAGTATGTAGCGCCGGAAACCCTCAGCGGCGAGCTGGTCAAGGAACAGGCTGACGTCTACAGCCTGGCAACCATCGCCTATTACCTGCTGACCGGATGCCTTCCGTTTACCGGGAAGAATCCGCGGGAACTATTTCAGCAGCTACTCACCCAGTCACCCATTCCCCTGAACGAAGCTCGCCGGGGACTCAAATTCCCCGCTCCAGTTGAGGCCACGGTGATGCAGGGATTGCAGCGGGATCTCTCCAAGCGATCCCGTACAGTCGAGGACTTCGCGCAGGCTTTCTGCGCAGCGGTACGGGATGAGACGCCCAAGCGGACGGGATTCCTCGCCGGACTCTTCCGCAAGGGAAGCGAATGACCGACGACGAGTCGCTCCGGCGTGTGTTGCTGGAGCGCTCGGTCGAGCGGGGTGACTTCGTTCTTGCGTCGGGCCGGCGCTCCGCCTACTACATCGATTGCCGCCGCTCGACCATGTCCGCCGAAGGCATGGTCTTGATTGGGCGGATGGGCTGGGCTGCCATCCAAAGCTCCGGCTGGCAACCGGCCGCCGTTGGAGGACTCACCATGGGGGCTGACCCGGTGGCCTATGCCATCGCCGCGGCCAGCTTCGGTAGTCGGCACGCGGTCGACGCCTTCAGCGTGCGCAAGGAAGCGAAGGGTCATGGTACCGGCCGCCTCATTGAAGGGAATTTCAAGGCCGGAGCCCGAGTGGTCATCGTGGAAGACGTCATCACGACGGGCGAGTCTGCTCAACGCGCTATCCAGGCAATCGAAGAGTCGGGCGGCAGCGTGGTTGGCGTGCTGGCGGTCGTCGATCGGGAGGAGGGGGGCCGCGGGGCCCTGGAAGAGCGGGGCCACCCCGTTGTCGCTCTTACCACTGTGCGCGAGCTCGGTCTGGCCCCATGAGTCGACGGCGGGTGGGGCAGATTGTGGCCGCCTTGCTGGCCCTGGCCATGTTCACCTGCGCGGCACTGGAGGCGCACCGTTC
>DATFQK010000509.1:0-5305 GCA_035264345.1 Gemmatimonadales bacterium
GAGACGGATCTGCGCTCCGGGTGGGAAAAGTTCGAAGGAAAGAAGGGAGCCGGCGGGACTTGGGAGAACGTCAAAGATGCAGTGAGGGACGCCTGGCATCGGATAACCGGCCAGCACGACGTAGATACGGACAAGATGGCCGACTTTGAAGAGGATCGGATCAGCCGCGGCGGCGGCAGGACGTTCTATTAGAGCGAGTTCTGAGTATAGAGCGAGTTCTGGAGTACAGAGCGACTTCTGCAGTAGCAGGTCGGTGGGGTCCGAGGCTGGGTCCGAACTGGATCACAGTCCCGGACCCTGCCCTTTTCAGCCTCAGAATCGTGATCTGTGACACGGCAGCATAACTGCTCTGGACGCTTTTTGTTGACTTCACAACGATCGCTCAGTCCCGCCGCGTTCCAGCGGCTGGTTCTTGTGACGGTTTGTCAGCCAAAGGAGCACCACATGACGACGCCAAATGCCCAGGCCCCAGGATTCCGAGCCGAGACCCCCGGCCAGCAGTCCGGCGGGAACGCCCGGGACCAGATCCGGGACGTGAAGAACCAAGTCGTGGATCAGGCCAAGAACACGTTCCAGCAGGCTCGGGATCGGGCCAGCTCCAGCTTGGGAGAGAGCAAGAACCAGTTTGCCGACCAGTTCGGCACCATGGCCGATGCGCTGCGGCGCACCACCGAGCACCTCCGCTCCGAGGATCAGCAGCGGATTGCCGGGCTTACCGATACGGTAGCCCGCCAGGTGGAACAGGTCGCGGATTATCTCCGCAACAAGGACGCCCGGGCCATGCGGCAGGACCTGGAGAATCTGGCCCGTCGCCAACCGGCCCTCATGATCGGGGGCGCGCTGGTGCTTGGCCTGATCGGCGCACGTTTCCTGAAGAGCTCCGAGCGCCGGGGCGGTCGGTTCGGTGATGGCCAGCGGTTCGGCCGGGAGCGGAGCTTCGGATATACCGGTTATAACCAGCCCTACACCGGGGCCGGGGAGATTGGCGGCAGCTACACCGGGTCCGAGCGGGAATTTGGTGGCGGGTACGGCGGCGGCAGCGAGGGTGGATACGGAGGCGGCTATGCCGGAGCTTAGGCAGGAGCGCAGTATCGGGGAGCTTTTCGGTCAGCTCACCCAGGACATGACCCTGCTGGTCCGGCAGGAGGTCCAGCTCGCGCGCACCGAAATGACCGAAAAGCTGTCCCGGCTGACCACCAACCTGATATCGGTTGGAGCCGGTGGATTTGTTGCCTATCTGGGTGGCCTTGCCCTCATGGCGGCGCTCATCCTCGCGCTCCGCGACCTGGCGAACATTTCACTGGCGTGGTCCGCTCTGATCGTCGGCGGAATTCTCGCCATTGTCGGTTATGTCATGCTGCAGCGCGGCTTGAAGGAGCTGAAGCGAGTGGAGCTCGCACCGCGGCGTTCGGTTGAAAACATCAAAGATGACGTCCAGTCCATCAAAGACGACGTCCAATGGGCAAAGGAGCAACGGTCATGAGTGAGTACGAACGGCAGAACCGCGATCTCGCCTATGAGCCGACGGCCCAGGAGGTCGGCTCGGACTACGGCACCCGCGGCGAGAAGAGTCCCGAGGACATCGAACGGGAGATCGAGCAGACCCGCAGCCGGTTGAGCCGCGACATCGATGAGCTGGGCAACAAGCTAAGTCCCAGCAACCTGAAGGAAGAGGCCAAAACAGCCATCAAGGATGCCGCCCAGGGTGCCGTTTCCAATGTTGGCGAGCAGGCTAGGCGGACCAGCTCTCGGCTGGTAGAAGTCATCCGGGAAAACCCACTTCCGGTCATCGCGGTTGGCGCCGGGGTAACCTGGCTGCTGACCCAGCGCTCCCGCAGCGATGTGTCGGGAGACCGGATGGCGAAGTACGCCTACACCGGCCCCGAGCGCCGTCAGGGCGGTCATTGGCAGAGTGGCTCGGGTGGCACCGGGCGGATCGGCAGTAGCGTAAGCGGGGTCAAGGAGTCGGTAAGCGAAGCAGCCAGTGACGTAGCCGAGCGCGCGGGCGAGCTGAAGGAGCGCGTCGGCGAGCGGATCGGAGAAATCGGCGGCCAGGCCCGCTGGCAGACTCAGCGGGTAAAAACCAACCTGGAGCACGCGGCAGAGGAGAATCCTCTAGCATTGGCCATCGGCGCCGCGGTGGTAGGTCTCGCACTGGGTATGCTCCTGCCGGGCACTCGACGGGAAGACGAGGTGATGGGCTCGGCCCGGGATCAGCTGGTCGATCGCGCGGAACAGACCATCGAGCGGGCCAAGGACGCAGCGGTCGAGGCCGGCCACCAGGTGAAGGAGACCGTCAAGTCCGAAATCCAGCAGCACAAGCCCGAGCTGCAGAATGTGGTGCAGGAGGCAAGTGACAATGTGAAGGAGCAGGTGAAGGAATCGGCCCGTCGGGTCAAGAACGAGGCCAAGGATGCGGCAAAGAAGTCGGGGTCGACCCCTAGGAGCAACCCATGAGTCTCGACTCGCTCGAAAAGCTCTTCATTGAGGAGCTGAAAGATGTGTACAACGCCGAGAAGCAGCTTGTGAGAGCCCTGCCGAGGATGGCGAAGGCGGCAGAGTCCGAAGAGCTGCAACAGGCGTTTACCAAGCACCAGAAGGAAACCCAGGGTCATGTTCAGCGGCTGGAGAAGGTCTTCCAGCAGCTGGGACAGTCCGCCCGGGGCAAGACCTGTAAGGGTATGCAGGGCCTGGTCGAGGAAGGCAAAGAGGTGATGGAGCAGGAAGGCGAAGGACCGGTAATCGACGCGGCGCTGATCGCGTCGGCTCAGCGAGTCGAGCACTACGAGATCGCCGCCTACGGCTGTCTCCGGACCTACGCCGAGTTGCTGGGGATGGATCAGGCCGTGCAGTTGCTGCAACAGACACTGGAAGAGGAAGAGGCCACCGACAAGACCCTGACTCAGCTGGGCGAGTCGGGCATCAACGAAGCGGCCGCGGCCGCTGGAGTCGGGGCGGAAGACGAGGAGTAAGGATTTGCCGGTTCAGCAACAAAAGGTTCAGCAGCAAAAAAGGCCCGGGATCGCTCCCGGGCCTTTTTTCACGATACGCTGACTCAGACCTGGTGCCTCACCTGGCCGTTGCCCGCAACCTCCTCGCCTTCCTCTCCCAGCGCCGAAATGGCCGCTTTGAGATCGCAGGCGAGATCGCGTTCCCGGCGGAGAGCGCCGATCAGCGCCTCGGCCTGCTTCATCTGGAACCCCAGCGCGCCGGCCGATTCCATCGCGTGATCCACCACGGTCTTCTGGGCAGTGAGCGATTCGACCGTGGCCCGGATCCCCAGGGCCAGCGCCTCGGCCCGAGCCAGCCGCTGCTCGGCCCGCTCCAGCTGGCGCTTGCGTGACTCGAAGCCCTTGAGCGTTTCCTCGGTGGTCTTGAACTGATCCTGGGTAGCCTGCAGCATCGCCCGGGTCTCCTCGATCTCCCGGCGGGCCGACCCGATGGTCTGGACGTCCTCGATGGTCCGCTCGGCAAGATCGAAGACGTGCTTGACCTGGGCCTCGATGGCCTCGACGCCGGCCTGCCGGGCCAGAGTCTGTTCCAACGCCTTGGCCGCCTCGGTCTGCGCCGACTCCCACTTGCTGAGCAGCTCCTCGAAGTGACTGAGCTGCCGGTCGATTGACTTCAGGGCGGTGGCCCGCGTCTCCAGCTCACCGGCCAGCCGCTGAAGAGTGCCGGCCTGGTCCTGCGCCTGGCTCAGCGTGGCGCTGACCGTCCGGGTGATGTCCTCCATCCGCTGCGCGGCTTCCGCCGATTCCTTCCGCAAGGCGGAGGCGCGGGTGAGGTGCTCGGTGGCCTTGTCCAACGCGCCCTGCCGCTGATCCAGCTCCTGGCCCAGAAGACGGACCTTCTCTTCTACCTGATCGATCTGCTGGGTCCGGCTCTCGAGTCCGCGAACTGATTCATCCACCATCCCCATCCGGCGCTCGGCGTCTTCCACGGAGGTGGTGACCACCGAGATGGTATCGTTCAAGCGCTGAGCGCTCTCTGCCTGCTTGGCTAGCTGGCCAAATCGGGACTCGGCCGCATCGATCCGGCCCCGCAGTCCCTCCATCCGGTCCTTGAGCTCACCGCTCAGAGTCCCAACGTCGATCAGGCCGCGCTGCACCTCGTGCACCATCTCGCGGCTGGATTCGATCTGGGCCATGGAGCCCTTGACCTGCTCCACCTCACCGCGGATCCGCTCCACCGCCGGCTCCATTGCGCTGAGCTCCTTCACCTGCGTCTGGACCTTCCTGGTCCAGACATCGGCATTGGCCAGCCAGGCCTGGGTCTCCCCGTGGCCTTCGCGCAGGCGGGTCATCTCCTCATAGGCTACCCGCATCTGCTCCAGACCGTCGGACAGCAGCTCGCGGGTTCCCTTGAGCGTGGACAGCTGCTCCACGGCCTGTTCCACTCCCGGTCTGATCTCATCCAGCCGGCGCATCCGGGCGGCGAGATCGCTGGCCATGGTGTCGAGACGGCCTACATCCTGGCGCAGCGAGCTCGCCCGAGCGGCTTCCTGAGAGAGGGCGCTCACTTCCTTGGAGAGATCAGCAATTTGCTCGGCGACGTTCCGGACCTGGTTCTGCACCGCCGCGGTGCCCTGGGTGGCGGCGTCCAGCTCGCCTAAACGGGCCTCACATTCCTTGACCGCCTTACGCAGGTCGGCGATCCGCTCGCTCACCGCATGGAGACTCCGGTGCTCCAGCTCGAATCCTTCGCTGCTCTTCCGCATCTGTTCTTTGAGGTCCGTGATCGCCTGACGGGCGGATTGCTGGGCGTCCTCGACTTTCTGCGAGGTGGCCTGCAGCTCCTCGGTACGGGAGAGGACCTTGTCCTGGATGGTCTTGACTTCGGTGAGCTTGGCTTCGATGGGGCCGAAACGGCGGATCTGCTCCTCTTGCCGCCGGAGCCAGGCATCCAGCTCCCGATCCATTCGGGTAAGCTGTGCGATCTGGGTGGCGGCCCGGTCGACTGCCTCACGCTCCTGCTCCAGCATGGTGGTCTTCTGGGCTACCTGATCGGCCAATGCCTTCAACACCGCCAGCTGGTGCTGGATATCGGGAATTGCCGTGGAAGCCTGGTTAATCGGCTCCATCTGCCGCTCAACTGATTGCACCCGGCGGACGACATCCTCCAGCTTCCCGGTGGCAGCCTGGAAGTCCTGATCGAAGTTTTCCAGCCGGGATGTGGTATGCCGGTGGGCGGTAAGAGCATCATCGTGCTGCGAGCGCATGCGGGCGACGTTCTCCGCCAGCTCGCTGAGCTGACCTCGCAGGCCGTCTGCATCGGTCCGGAGAGCGGCGAGCGGGCCCTGAAGGCT
>DATFQK010000510.1:0-3670 GCA_035264345.1 Gemmatimonadales bacterium
AACTGCTCCTCGGCACTGGCCTCTGGATGAATCGGGCTACATCACTCGGGGGCAGGTGAAGGCCAGTGGACGAAATGAGGCCCACCCCGGCATCGACATAGCCGTCGCTGTTGGCAGGCTGGTTCGCGCATCAGGCGGTGCCACTGTCCGCGAGGCCGGACAGGATCCTGAGTACGGGCTCTTTGTATTACTGGACCACCCGGAGGAGTACCAGACAATGTATGGTCACCTCTCGCGCATCATAGTGACACTGGGGGCTACCGTTGCGCCTGGAGAGGTTATTGGCCTGAGCGGCAACAGCGGCCGTTCTACCGCTCCTCACCTGCACTTTGAAATCAGGCAGCACGGGGTATCCATGGACCCCCTGACGATGGTAAAGGAGGGACGCTGATGGGCATCTTCTCCAGCCCGCCACGGGATGATCAGGGCAACGAGCTGAGGCGCCGTAAAACCGATCAAATACCGTTCTCAATAATCGCCAGCGACATGACAGTAATCGGCGACTTGGAGACAGAAGGGGTCGTACGCATCGAGGGACGGGTCAAGGGAACGGTCAGGGTAGGGTCTCAGGTACTGGTTGCCTCAGGGGCCGTGATAGAGGGAGACCTGCACACCCAGGAAGCGGTGATAGCCGGTCAGGTGAGCGGAGCAATTCATGCCCGGGAGCGGGTAGAGCTTCAGGCCAGCGCCCTGGTAGCCGGCGACATCCTGACGCCTCGCATCTCTATCATAGAAGGCGCTAGAGTGAGCGGCGAAGTGAAAATGGACTCCAAAACCGAGGGGCAAGTCGTCGGAACTTCCCACAAATAGTTGAAAATTCACCTAAGTGTGTGGATAGTAAAATCTTGAGGGTCATTTCCGCCCGCTCTAGGGTGCAATTCCGCGCACGAGCCCTCCCCAAAAGTGGACTGAGCAGGCTCTGCTGGTATACTGTCGTCATAATGCTGACATCCTGCGACCAGGAGCAGGTTCGCGGGTTCCACGTCGGTCTGGTCACGCCTGGCTCGGTGACTGATGCAGCCTGGAACTCTGGTGCCTATGCTGGACTCCAGCAGACTGGGGATTCGCTTAGGGCACGGATCAGTCACATCGAGGCTCGTTCCCCTGCGGAGCAGAACGAGGCGCTTCGTAGCTACGCGGCGCAGGGCTACGACCTCGTGTTTGCTCACGGTTTCGAGTTTCAGGACCTCGCCGAGCGAGCCTCTGCCTCCTATCCTCGTACTGTATTTGTGGTGACCTCCGGCCGAAGAGCCAGACTCAACGTTTCTCCCCTGATATTCCGATTGGAAGAGGCCAGCTATCTGGCGGGCATGGTGGCGGCTGGGGTGAGCAAGAGCGGCACGCTGGGGTTTGTGGGCGGTATCCAGCTCCCTCCAATCGAAGCAGCCTACCAAGGTTGGCTCAACGGCGCTCGATCGGTGAACCCCAAAGTCCGGTCTCGAATGATCTATCTCAATAGCTTCGATGACGTCGCAGCGGGCCGAGAGGCGGCACTGGCGCTGATAGGTGCAGGTGCGGACATGTTTCACCACAACGCGGACGCTGCGGCTCTGGGCCTATTTCAAGCGGTTAAGGACCACCCTGGCGTGTATGTTTTCGGGGCGAACACCGACCAATCCGGGCTCGCACCCGGCCACGTCCTCGGGAGTGCGGTCATCGACTTGCCCCGGGCCTTCCTGCTGATCGCAAACGAGGTGAAGCAGGGCAACTTCAAGGCACACGTGGAGGCCTTCGGCCTCAAGAGCGGCGTTGTGAACTATGTGCCCGACCCTCAATTGGGTCGTGTTGTTCCGGCCGGCCTCAAGGCTCGAGTGACCGCGGCGGCAGACTCGATTTCCTCGGGAACTCTGCTTGCGGCGCCCCGGCCCGCGAGCATGGAGGCCACCAACCGATACGTGCCTCGGAAATCGCTCGGCCGAATCGGCTCATGACGGAAGCCCAGCAACTCGCCAGAGTTTCCGGTTATCTCGATCAGTTCCTCCGGATCAAAGACATCCCCGACGAATCCAATGCGGTGAATGGACTCCAGGTGGAGAATAGCGGCCGCGTTGGGCGAATCGTTGCCGCGGTAGACGCTTCCCTTGCCACGATTGAGGGAGTCGTTGCGACACTCGAGGACCGGAAGCCCCCGGCGCTGCTCCTGGTGCATCACGGGCTCTTCTGGGACGGCAACGTTCCGGTCACTGGTCGGCGCTATCGTCGCCTGTCCACTCTGCTGGCCCATGATATCCCACTCTACGCGGCGCACATACCATTGGATGTCCACCCGGAGGTCGGCAACAATGCCGTACTGGCTGAGCGGCTGGGCATACGTGTCGAGGGGTGGTTCGGCAATTATCGCGGCATCCTCATGGGAGTTTGGGGAGAAGTGCCGGGCAGTCTTCCCACCAGGGAAGCGCTGGCTCTCGAGCTTGATCGCGTGCTTCATACCCTGAAAGGGAGCGCCACGCTGATTCCGGGAGGGCCGGAAAAGCCGGCCCGAGTGGGCATTATCACCGGAGGCGCCGGAAACATGCTTGCGCAGGCGCGAGATGCCGGCATCGACACATTCATTACCGGCGAAGGCCCGCACCACACCTACTTCGATGCCATGGAATGGGGCCTGAATTTGATTTACGCCGGTCACTACGCAACCGAAACACTGGGTGTTCAGGCGATGGCCTCCCATCTGGGTGAGCTGTTCGATCTCGACTGGGAGTTCCACGATCACCCTACTGGTCTCTGACCGGTGCCTCCCCTTCTCGAGCTCTTGGGGATTCGAAAGCGATTCGGCTCCGTGGAGGCACTCCGCGGAGCCGATTTTACTCTGGCCTCCGGTGAAGTGCACGCGCTGCTGGGTGAGAATGGCGCAGGCAAATCCACCCTGATGCACATCGCCTACGGCATGGTGTTGCCCGATGCGGGATCGGTCCGACTCAATGGTGACGATCGGACCAACTGGTCTCCCCGACAGGCACGGAATCTCGGCCTGGGCATGGTCCACCAGCACTTTACCTCGATCCCCGCCTTGACCGTGGCCGAGAACATTGCCCTTGCCGCGGGTTGGGCCGGGCATCCTCGGCAACTCTGCCGGAAGGCTGAGTCTCTCAGCCAGAAGCTGGGATTACCTCTCGATGCCGATCAGCGAGCCGGCCGTCTTCCAGTGGCATTGAAGCAACGGCTGGAGATCGTCAAAGCCCTCGCCGCCGATGCGAGGATTCTGCTGCTGGATGAGCCTACCGCTGTCTTGGCGCCGCCAGAGGCAGATGAGTTACTCCAGGTGGTTCGGAGATTCGCTGAGGCCGGTGGGTCTGCCGTGCTGATCACCCACAAATTGGACGAGGCGCTCCGCATAGCGGATCGAGTAACGGTGCTGCGTCAGGGCGCCGTTACGCACTCCGGAACTGTCATCGACGAGACGGCGAGCTCACTGGCCCGCGCCATGATCGGCTCGGCGCCGGACACTGTTGAACCGGCCAGGTCGAGAACGCCCGCAGCTCCCGGAGCAGGCCCTGTTCTGGTCCGGATGGAGGCTCTCGAGCTTTCCCGCGAGAGCGGCTACGGTATAGCAGTCCGGCACGGATCGCTGAGGATTCATGGAGGAGAGATCGTCGGAATCGCTGCCGTGGAGGGGAACGGACAACGCGAGCTCCTGCGGGCCATCGCGGGCCGAATCCTTCCGCTCCGGGGA
>DATFQK010000511.1:0-6225 GCA_035264345.1 Gemmatimonadales bacterium
GTATCCCACCGTTGCAGTCGTGCATTCATGCGTGCTGTCGTGGTGGGAATCGGTCCGGGGTTCGGCCTTGCCTGACGAATGGGAGCGGTATCGCCGGGAAATGACTCGCGGTCTGAGCCAGGCCGATCGCGTCGTCGCTCCATCACGGTGGATGCTCGAGGCCACCCGCCGATTCTATGGGACGACCCGAGGTCTGGTGATCCCCAATGGACGCGACCCGACCTTATTGCATCCTGATCGAAGCAAGGAACGGCTAGTGTTTGCCGCGGGCCGGCTCTGGGATCCAGCCAAGAACCTGCTTCTCCTGGAAGAAGTCGCCGAGTGCCTGGCCTGGCCGATTTACATCGCCGGGAACCCGAGTCATCCGGGGAAAGACGGGCAAATCGCGACCGCGCAGGTGCGGCTACTCGGCCAGCTTTCAGAGACTGACGTGGCATCCTGGCTGAGACGGGCGGCCATCTATGCGTTCCCCGCCCGGTATGAGCCCTTTGGCCTGTCGGTACTGGAAGCTGCGCTGTCGGGGTGTGCGCTGGTTCTAGGCGACCTGCCGACCCTGCGTGACCTTTGGGAGGGCGCGGCGATCTTCGTAGCGCCTGACAATCCCGGCGATCTCCGTTTGGCCCTGGAAGGGCTGATCGACGATCTCGTGCTCCGTCAGTCCCTGGCTATGCGGGCGCGCCGACGCGCCTTGCTCTACACGCCGCGAAGGATGGCGGCCGCCTATCTCGAGGTCTATGCGGGACTGCTCTCCAGCTCCGACGGGTACCTCCGGGAGACGGTATGCGCGTCCTGATGTTCTATCACTCACTGGTGTCGGACTGGAACCACGGAAACGCCCATTTCCTGCGGGGCATTGTGACCGAGCTGCTCTGGCGCGGGCATGAGGTCACGGTGTTCGAGCCGGCCGACTCCTGGAGTCGTCAGCACCTGATACAGGAGCATGGCCATCAGGCGGTTACCGACTTTCGTCAGGCCTACCCGGGGCTCTCCAGCCGGCAGTACGACTATCGGACTCTCGATCTCGAGGCCGAACTGGATGACGCAGATCTCGTCCTGGTGCACGAGTGGAACGATCACCAGCTGGTTGAAGCCATCGGCCGGCACCGCGCCTTGCACGGCGGCTATCGGCTGCTCTTTCACGACACTCATCATCGCTCGGTGACGGAGCGCGCGGCCATGGCCCTGTATCGGCTGGAGAGCTACGATGGCGTGCTCGCGTTTGGAGAGGTAGTCCGTCAGCGATACCTCGAGGAGGGATGGGCAGCCAGAGTGTGGACCTGGCACGAGGCGGCTGACACGACGGTCTTCTTTCCCCGACCTTCACGGTGCAAGGAGGGGGACGTCGTCTGGGTGGGCAACTGGGGTGATGAGGAGCGCACAGCCGAGCTGGAGGAATTCCTGATCGGGCCAATAGAAGCGCTGCACCTGAAGGCCCGGGTGCACGGCGTGCGCTATCCGGTGGATGCCCAGCGCAGACTGCAGGAGGCCGGTATTCAGTACGCCGGGTGGCTGGCGAATCACCAAGTGCCCGAGAGCTTCGCCCGGTTCCGGTTGACCGTCCACGTTCCGCGCCGGCCCTATGTGACCGCATTACCCGGAATTCCCACCATTCGAGTATTCGAGGCGCTGGCCTGCGGTATTCCCCTGATCTGTTCGCCGTGGGACGACGTTGAGCAGTTGTTTTCCCCGGGAGAGGACTACCTGATAGCCCGGGACGGAGAGGACATGCAGCGGCAGATGGCGGCCATGCTGGCGGATCCGGCGGCAGCTGACGCGCTGGCGGAACACGGACGACAGACAATACTGGCTCACCACACGTGCGCTCACCGGGTGGATGCGCTGTTGGACATCGTGGAGGAGCTGAACGGGGTGAGCGCGCTCGCACCCGGACACCATGGGGGGACACCCTGATGCGCAGCGGAATGGATATCGCCTTCTTTGGCTCCAGTCTGGTATCGGCCTATTGGAACGGGGCGGCGACCTACTATCGCGGAATCATCCGGGCCCTGCACGGCCGGGGCCATCGGGTGACTTTCTATGAGCCGAACGCCTACGGACGCCAGGAGCACCGGGACATCGCCGATCCGGACTGGGCGCAAGTGGTCGTGTACTCCGGCGAGACGGAAGATGCCGCCCTGCAGGCAGTGGAGCAGGCGAGGGGGGCCGACCTGATCGTCAAGGCCAGCGGTATCGGCATCTTCGATACCCTGCTCGAGGCAGCCGTGCTCGAGCTGCAAAGGCCGGAGACTCTGGTGGTGTTCTGGGATGTGGACGCACCGGCCACTCTCGACCGGATCGAGCAGGATCCCTTGGATCCCTTTCGTCCCCTTATTCCCCGCTATGATCTGGTGCTCACTTACGGCGGCGGCGATCCCGTCGTTCGGGCCTATCACTCGTTCGGCGCGCGGGAATGCGTTCCGATTTACAATGCGCTCGATCCCTCGACCCACCACCCAGTTCCGCCCGATCCGCGATTTGCCGGAGATCTGGCCTTTCTGGGAAATCGTCTGCCCGACCGGGAGGCTCGAGTCGAAGAGTTCTTTCTGGCGGCAGCCACGGCTCTCCCGGATAAGACCTTTCTCCTGGGGGGCAGCGGTTGGGGGGACAAGCGGCTCCCTCCCAACGTCCGTTACGTCGGTCATGTGTACACCCAGGATCACAACGCCTTCAACTGCACCCCAACCGCAGTGCTGAACGTCAACCGGGAGAGCATGGCCCGCTACGGGTTCTCACCGCCTACCCGAGTCTTCGAAGCGGCCGGCGCGGGAGCATGCCTCATCACGGATCACTGGGAAGGCATCGAGCTGTTCCTTGAACCCGACCGCGAGGTCATCGTCGCTCGGTCAGGCCTGCAGGTTGCCCAGTGCCTCGGTGGACTCTCCCCGGCCAGCGCGCGAGAGCTGGGCCGGTCCGCCCAACAGCGGATACTGGCGGAGCACACCTACGACCACCGGGCGGCACAAGTCGAGGAGCTGTTGGACGCCCGGAGGCCCGCTCCGGGGGGAGTGGCTGGATGAGCCACCCGCCTCTCCGCATCGTCATTCTGGGCCTCTCGATCACCTCGTCCTGGGGCAATGGACACGCTACTACGTACCGGGCTCTGGTTCGCGAGCTGAGCGCGCGGGGACATGACATCCTCTTTCTGGAACGGGATGTCCCCTGGTATGCCACGAACCGGGACCTGCCCCGACCCCCGCACGGCCGTACCCAGTTGTACCAGGATCTTGCCGACCTCAAGCAGCGCTTTGGCGGTGAGGTAGAAGAGGCAGACCTGGTCATTGTGGGATCGTATGTGCCGGAAGGCGTAGCGGTGGGCGAGTGGGTAACCCGGACGGCTCGCGGGCTGACCGCGTTCTACGACATCGACACCCCGGTTACTCTGGCCAAGCTCGCCCGGGGAGAGGAGGAATACCTCACACCGGAGCTGATTCCAGAGTACCAGCTTTACCTCTCCTTCACTGGCGGGCCCACGCTGCAGCGCCTGGAGCAGGAGTTCGGGTCCCCTATGGCCCGGCCGCTGTACTGCTCGGTGGATCCCGATCTCTACCATCCAGAACCGCCCCAGGATCGGTGGGACCTCGGATACATGGGTACCTACAGCGATGACCGGCAGCCTGGTCTCGATCGCTTTCTGATAGAGCCCGCCCGAACCTGGCGAGACGGACGCTTCGTCGTGGCGGGACCCCAGTACCCCAGGACCGTGCGGTGGCCACGGAATGTGCAGCGCATTCAGCACCTGCCGCCCAAGCGGCACCGCGGCTTCTATAACGCCCAGCACTTTACGCTGAACCTCACCCGGGCCGACATGGTTGCCGCCGGCTTCTCACCCAGCGTACGGCTGTTCGAGGCCGCCGCCTGCGGCACCCCGATCATCAGTGATTGCTGGGAGGGCATCGAGACGCTGTTCGAGCCTGGTCTGGAAATCCTGATCGCGCGGTCCTCTTCCGATGTGCTGCAGTGGATCCATGACCTGCCGGAAGACGAGCGTCGCGAACTGGGGCAGCGGGCAAGACGGCGGGTTCTGGCGGAGCATACCGCGGCGCACCGCGCGGCGGAGCTGGAAGGGTATGCCCTCCAACTCCTTTCACGGCAACTTTTTTAGGGGCGCCTTATGGCCAGCCCGATAAAGGAACCGTTTGGCAGCGAACAGGACCGGCTGGAAAACGAAATTGCGGCTCTGGGTCCCTGGTTCCACAACCTTCATCTGCCCGACGGTACCGAGACCGCACCCGCTCACTTCCTGGGCGATTTTCCCCGCTACAAGTGGCAGGCGCTGGCGCCGCATCTCCCCAGCCGGCTGGATGGCTGGACGGCGTTGGACATCGGTTGCAATGCGGGCTACTACAGCTTCGAGCTCGCCAGCCGGGGCGCGCGGGTCACGGGCATCGACGTGGATTCCCACTACCTGACCCAAGCGAAGTGGGCGGCACGAGAGCTGGGACTGCAGCAGGTTATAGAGTTTCGCCAGATGCAGGTGTACGATCTGGCCGACGAGGATGAGCAGTTCGATCTGGTCCTGTTCATGGGCGTCTTTTACCACCTTCGGTACCCCCTCCTCGGTCTCGACATCGTGGCCCGGCGGACCCGCCGCACAATGGTGTTTCAGACGCTGACCACGCCGGGCATGGAGGTGTATCCCGACACCTGGGACCACCCGATCAATGAACGCGAAGCGCTCAATGATCCCGGCTGGCCCCGCATGGCCTTCATCGAACATCGGTTCGCCAGCGATCCGACGAACTGGTGGGTACCGAACCACGCCGCAGTTGAAGCACTGATCCGATCCAGCGGCATGGAGGTGACCTCGCACATCGGTCATGAGATTTATCTCTGCCGGCCGGCACCACCGGAGTCCCCCACCCGCGCTCCGTACGACTTTACTCCCGAGCTCCGAGCGGCCACGGGGCGGCGTACTCGCTGACGGCAGGTAGCGGATGATCGTATACCGGGATCAACGGTCCCGTGATGACCCTCGCCACGCTTTTTCGGAGCTCCGCCGTCTCACCCGCCGCTACCCCTCCGACGCTCCGCCCCATGACACCGCTCGCGACGCGCTGATCGCCAGCGGCAGGCTGGAAGCCGCGGTAGCGGACGCGGTCTTCCCTGAAAGCGATGGAGTCCACCCGTTGGTGGAGGCCTTACGGGCTGCTACCGAAACGGCGGGTCACCTGCTCTGGCACACCTGGCACCACAATGGCCATGGCGCAGGAGTCTGGTGGCTCCGGTTCGCTCGACAGCTGGACTCGATCGATGTCCGGTCCTTACCGCCCGAAGTGGAGTTCCTGACGCCGGAAGGGTACGCCCATTACGCCGTTTACCCGGAGATGTATCTGGAATCAGCCCGGCAATGCGTGGCCAAGCTGGGCAGGATCGAGGCCGTTTGCCTGGGATTGCGCAGCATCGGCACCAGCCTGTCCGCCGCGGTTACTGCCGCGCTCAATGAGCTGGGTTGCCAGGCCCGATCGGGCACCCTGCGTCCCCGGGGGCATCCGTATTCCCGCCGTCCGATCGTCTCCGACGAGCTGGCCAGCCGGCTCAGGCCTACTGCGGCAACCTACTACCTGATCGTGGACGAGGGCCCGGGAATCAGCGGATCCTCCCTGGCCGGTGTCGCGGCTCTGCTCCGATCGTGGGACGTGGCGGACGACAGAATTCTGCTTTTCCCCAGTTGGCAAACGGACGGATCGCACCTGAGGTCGGCTCAGGCTCGCGCGGTCTGGCGCCGACACCGGCAGTTTACCAGCTCATTCGACGATGTCTGGCTACGTTCGGGAAGGTTCGAAAAGGTCTTCCCCGGCGAAGTGCAGGACATTTCCGCCGGCGAGTGGCGCCGACTGCTGTATGACATTCCCGCACGGTATCCACCGGTCCACCCCCAGCACGAACGACGCAAATATCTCCTACAGCCAGAAGCTCGAGGTTCGACCAGCTTTCTGAGCTTTGCCGGGTTGGGCCAATACGGCAGGGCCAAGATCCTGCGGGCCCAGCGTCTCGCGGCCGCAGGATTTACACCGGAGCCAGAAGCCCTGGCCCATGGGTTCCTGCAGCGGAGGTTCGTTGGGGGTTCTCCGGTCGGGGCCGAAGGAGTGACAGCGGAGCTGCTGGAGACTGTCGCTGCCTATCTCGCTCACTTGTGTCGCGAGCACACCGCGGAGCCCACCGTGAGCTGCGACTCTGTGCGAAAGATGATTGCCACCAATCTGGAGGAGGGATTGGGCCAGTCGT